>JAOUGG010000929.1 GCA_029857855.1 Acidimicrobiia bacterium
CGGTGGCTGGTGGTCAGCCGAACCGATTCGACCTCGTCGGCAACCAGCGGCTGGAGCTGGGCGATCAGCGCGGCCCGCGACACATCGGGCATGAAGTGAAGCGGGGTCATCGTGAGGAGTTCGGAACGGTCGTAGCCCAACTGGTTGACCAGACCCTGGTTTGCGTACCGGAGTCGGAGCGAATCGGGTTCGAACATGTAGAGCGCATCGTGGGCGGAGTCGATCACGTGACGGATCGCATCGCTTTCCGCCTCCGCCTCGATGCGTTGACCCACGTCGCGGACCGCGGCGAAGAACGAGATGCCGTCGCCGGCTCCGATGGGGCTGAGGGAGATCTCGACCGGGAACTCGGTGCCGTCCCGTCGCCGGCCTCGAAGCTCGAGCCCGCTTCCCATCGCGCGTGACTGCGGCTCCACGCGGTACCGGGTGCGATGGGCGGTGTGAGGACCTCGCAGATGCTCCGGAACCAGGATCTCGATCGATTGTCCGACGAGTTGGGACCGGGAGTAGCCGAACATCGACTCGGTGCGACGGTTCACCAGCAGTATGGTGCCGTCGGCGTCGGTGACGATGATGCCGTCGGGTGACGACTCGACCAGGTCGACTGGATCGACGCCGATCGGTTCGGGCACCGCGTCGTCGCTCGGATCGTCGCTCGGATCGTCGCCGGGATCGTCACTGGGGTCGATGTCGGGATCGTCGCTGGGGTCGATGTCGGGATCTGAGGTGCTGGCCACGGGCCAAGTATCGCACGGCGGACGATGACCCGGGTACCCGTCGGAGATGGGGGAACAACTAGGCTGACACTTGCCCCGACGGAGAGAGAACATGACCGACGGCTCACCCATTCGAGTGTTTCTGCTGGACGACCACGACATCGTGCTGCGTGGTCTCATCGACTTGCTGGAGAGCCAGCCCGATCTCACCGTCGTCGGTCAGGCGACGTCGGCAGCCTCCGCGCTGAAGGCGGCCGGGGCCTGCAATCCCGATGTGGCGGTACTCGACGTTCGACTCGGCGACGGGAACGGTATCGAGGTCTGCCGCGACATCCGTTCCGCCTATCCGGAGATCGCCTGCCTGATCCTCACCTCGTTCGCCGACGATCATGCCATCATCGACGCGGCAATGGCCGGGGCCGCAGGCTACGTACTCAAGCAGATCGGGGGCAACGACATCGTCACCGCGATCCGAAAGGTGGCGACCGGCGCCCAGTTGCTCGACGCCGCCATCGTTCGGCTTACCCTTCGCCGGCTACGCCAGAGCGAGGAGGGACGCGTCGATGCGCTCTCGGAGCAGGAGCATCGGATCTTCGAGCTGATCGGAGACGGATATTCCAATCGCCAGATCGCCGAAGAGATGCATCTGGCCGAAAAGACGGTGAAGAACTACATCTCCAACCTGTTCGTGAAGCTCGGCATCGATCGCCGGACGCAGGCTGCGGCCATGGCGGCCCGCATCGAGGAGCGGGAGCGCAACCGCCTCAACTGAGCTTCCGGCCCGGTCGGCGTCGAAGCCCGACGACGTGGCGTGTCGGGGGGCGCCCCGAACGGCCATGAACCGAGTCGGACCAGGTTCAGCCCAGGGTGGTCGACGCCTTGTCGCTTCCGCCCGGTCCGCTGGCGAGCAGCGAGATCGAGTTGCCGGGCTGGCCGCAGAACGCTTGCACGCCGTTGGGCTTGCCGGTGACGCTGGCGCCGTTCGGGAGGAACAACTCGACCGACTCGGTGTTTTCCGTGGCCCAGATCGCCTCGTACGTCCGGTCGTTTCGGCTGTTGCAGCGGATGTTCGCATTCACAGGGCGGCTGGTGAAGCGCACTATGCGAGGGGGCGGCGGTGGTTGGGTTGTCTCGGTCGTTTCGGTGGTGGACGATGAACTGGTTGTGTCCCGGTCGGTCGAGGTCGTTCGGCTCGTGTCGGTGGTGGTCGCCGTGGTTGGGGTCGTGGCGGTGGTGCTCGCCGTGGTGCTCGACGACGTGGTCGATGCGATGGTCGCCGTCGTGCTGAGCGTGCTCGTCGGCGTCGCTCTTGTCGGTGTGGTCGCCGGGGTGGTGGCGCGAGTCGGACCGGAGGTGGAGACCGTCGACGGCCTCTCCGCCAGGTCGGTCGGGTCGGC
>JAOUGG010000928.1 GCA_029857855.1 Acidimicrobiia bacterium
CCCAGGGGAACACCCAGCGATCCCGGCTCACCCCGAGACGCTCGGCCCGCCCGACCGACGTCACGAACACGGCCGCGGCCTGATCGAGATACCAGTTGGAGTTCATGGCCTTGGTGTAGGGAAAGCCGACCATCCGGTTGTGCGCCGTCGGGGTGATGATCTCGGCTGCGGTCATCGGTTGTCGGATCCAGGCGTGTTCGTTGCCAACGGCGACCCGGTTGAACCCGGCCCACAGCTCACCGAGCCGGGAACGGTGCTGCTCGATCGACTCGCCGTTCGCGGATCGAATGGCGGACTCGAAAATCGAGTAGAGAACGGGAGGTTGGTCGATACCGCGACCTTCCTCGAAGGGCGTCGACATCGTGAGCTCGTGCCCGAGGATGTCGTCGGGTCGGACGTCGCCCTGCCGGGTCGTGGCCAGGTGTTCGCCACGGGCCCGGAGCTTTCGCCGGCTCCAGATCGTCTCGCCCCCGGTGACGACGGCGGCATCCAACCCGCCGCGCCCTATGCGGGTGAACACCGTGTTGAGGGCGGCCTGCGGCGCTTGGCCACCCATGGTGGTGATTGCCGTACGGACCCCGGCGATACCGAGCCGGTCGGCCACGAGCCGCGCGGGATCGGTGTAGCTCCACGCCCCCTGGACCACGGCGATCAGCTCAACGGCGCCGGCGGCGTCGGGCGCTCCGCTGTCGGCGAGCGCCTTCGAGACTGCGTCGCTCATCAGCCGGTACGGCTCCTGGGCCTCGGCGAGGTTCTCCGGTCGCTGGTCGACCTGGCCCACACCGACGATGACCGGCGTCCGAGGGTCGATTGCCATCGACGCCACCTTAGGCGGCGGCGGGCCGGCGGGGCCACACAGCGGCCAGGTCGGTGTGACGTCGGGCTGGACCACGGACGGCCAGGTGGTGCCGTGGGCCGGAACGGCTGCGCTACGATTGGTCGCGGTGGAGCGTTCCCATGTTGGTGAAGGGTCGCCGGTGCAGTTGTTGGTTCCGGGCGTGAGGTCGAAGCTGCTCGGCGCGTCCATGGCCCGGTTGGTGATGGCTGTTGCCCTGCTCGGGGCTGTCTTCGTCGGCGGAAGTCCGGCCTCGGCCCTCCGTACCACCGGCGTTGCGCCGGCCCAATCGGTGCAGGAGGAGCTCAGCAAGTTCGGTGCACTGGCTCCGGGTGACATCGCCGATGTCGGGTCGCCGGGCGATCTGGCGCCGGATGTGAGTCTGCTGGTCGACAGGGCCGGCTCGCCCGCGGGCGAGGCCGGTGCCGGGAGCGACGACGCGGATACGGTCGATGACGGCCGGTGGTGGATCCAGGTGCGTGATCAGCTTCTCGACCGTCCGGAGGTCGCCTCGGTGGCCG
This sequence comes from Acidimicrobiia bacterium, assembly GCA_029857855.1. GTDB lineage: Bacteria > Actinomycetota > Acidimicrobiia > Acidimicrobiales > SZUA-35 > JAHELU01. The sequence goes on from JAOUGG010000928.1 coordinate 1,357, forward strand.
TGGACTTCCCGGCCAACGACGCCACCGTGTTCCACGTCGGGTTGAACGAGGCCGAGATCCGCTCGATGTCGCTGACCGAGTTCGTCGATTTCCTGGCCGACCTCGTTGCGGCCGAGGCTGCGCCATCCGATGGGCCGGACGTGGCCGTCGCCACCGGGGGACGGGCGCTCACCGATGCCGCGATCGCAGGCCGGTTCGGCACCACCGTGCGCTGGTTGGCCCTTCTCGCACTGCTTCTCGCCGGCTATGTCGGATGGCGGCTCGGACCCCGGCGCGGTGTGGTGATGGCGTTGGCCTGGGGCGGCTCGGTGTTGCTCGCCGGCCGGATCACCGGCCGTGTGGTCGGACCCTTCGACGGCACGGTGGTAACGGGCCCGTTGGTCGGCGCGGCCGCCGGTCTGCTGTTCGCGCTCGTAGTCGGCCTGCGCCTGGTCAAGTGGTACGAGGATCCGGTGTCGACCGACGGCGCCGACGCCATCCAGCGAAGTCTGACCGAGGTCGTCGGCGACGTCGTTCTCGTGCTCGGGGGTTTGATCGCCGTGGTCGGCGTGCTGTGGATCGCCGGCGGGTCCGGCCGGGCGGTCGTCGCCGTCGTCGTCGGCGGGTTGGTCGGAGCGGCCTTCACCGGAGCGGTCGCCGCCCTTTCGCTGGCGGCCCTGGGATCCGAGGATGGTCGAAGGGTCGGCCTCCTTCCCGTCGCCGTGCCGTCGGGTGGTCACCTGATGGTGCTGACCGTGCTCGGTCTCGTCGGACTACT
>JAOUGG010000930.1 GCA_029857855.1 Acidimicrobiia bacterium
CCGGTTCCTGTCGCCGTTCGAAGTGCCGATCCTGGCTCTGCTCGGGATTGCCGTGGTCGTGCTCGGGCTGTCGCGTGTGCTGCTCGCGGTCTCGGAGGTGGGTTCCGTCGTCGTGGCCTCGCTTGCCGCCGTCTTCGTGTTCGCCGCCGCAGTGTTCATCGCCAAGTCCCGAGCCCCTCGGCCGATCATCTCCGCCATTCTGGCGTTCGGAGCCGTGGCCGTGCTGGCCGGCGGGATCGTCGGGGCCGCTGTCGGCGAACGGGACTTCCACCATGGCGAGGCCCCCGCCGAAGACGGCGATCATGCCGAGGAGGGCGAAGGCTAGATGGCGTCCGTTGGCAACCGTACGCAGCGTTCAGGAGAGGACAAGGATTCTGCAGTGATGAGCCTGGTTCGTAGGCAGAAGATCTGGTGGTCGATGGCGGCCGCCACGCTGGTGTTGGCCGGATGTGCCGACGACAAGCCGCTCAACACCTTCGAGCCCCGCGGCCCGAAGGCCCAGGAAATCGACGACCTGATGATGAACTGGGGCATCTGGTACATCATGGCCTTCGTCTTCGTGGTGGTCTGCGGCGGCGGCATCTTCATCGCCTGGCGAAACCGTGTCGACCCCGATACCTACGACCCCAACGACCTGCCGTCGCAGATCCACGGAAACACCAAGGTGGAGCTCGGCTGGACGATCGCCCCCGCCGTCATCCTCGCCTTCGTCTTCATCCCGGTCGCCAACACCATCTGGTCACTCGAGGAGAAGAACGATCCGGAAGACATCTGTGCGGTCGGTGATTTTTCCGACGAGTGCGACGGCCTCGACATCATGGTCATCGGGCAGCAGTGGTGGTGGGAGTACCGCTACGACGTCGACGGTGACGGCTTCTTCGTCGACGCCAACGGCGACGGCGTGGTCGACGATCTCGATCGGGAGCTGCCGCTCGAGATCGCACTCGACACCGACGACGTGGTCACCGCCAACGAGCTCGTCATTCCGGTGGGCCAACAGGTCGACCTGCTGCTCACCTCGAGGGATGTCATTCACTCCTACTGGATTCCCCGGTTGAACGGCAAGCGCGATACGGTGCCGGGTCGCTGGCACACGTGGTCGCTCGAAGCCTACGATCCCGGCAAGTTCACCGGCTGGTGCACCGAGTTCTGCGGGCTTTCGCACGCCCGGATGCGGATGTCGACCTTCGCCCTCGCCCCGGCCGATTTCGACGCCTGGTTCGAGAACCAGAAGCAGCCGGCCGAAGTGCCTACCGATCCCGATGCCGTGGCCGGCCGTGAACTCTTCCAGAATCAGTGCATGAGCTGCCACGTCATCAACGACGGTGAGCTGGAGTATGCCGACGACTTCGCCTTCACCGTGCCGTTGGCATCACGGGCCGCTCCGAACCTGACCCACTTCGCCAGCCGTACGACCTTTGCCGGCGGTATCTACAGCACCTACCAGGGCCCGAACACCGAGGCCAGCGACGATGCCTTCCCCGCCGAGGACTACGTGAACATCTCCGAATTGGCGCAGAACCCCAGCACCACCGAAGATTATCGATGGAACACCGCCGAGCTGAAGCGCTGGGTGTCCAACGCTCCGGCCCGCAAGGCCATGGCCTCCGACGTGAACCCGGAGACCGGTGTCGGGAGGGGCATGTTGGCCTTTCCCCAGTTGTCCGACCAAGAACTCGACCAGATCGTCGACTACCTGTCGACGCTCGACTGACCAGACCAGGAGCACCTGACTCATGGCAGATCTCGAACCACGCCTCGCCCTCCCGAGCGGCTCGTCGAACGGGCACGTCGCCCGCCCCCTCGGCGCCTTCTCGCGGCCGCGTAACCCGACCGGACTGGTCAACTGGCTGACCACGGTCGATCACAAGAAGATCGGCATCATGTACGGGTCGGCGGCCCTGTTCTTCCTGCTGATCGGTGGTGTGGCCGCCCTCCTGATCCGCCTGCAGCTGGCGGTCCCGAACAACGAGCTGCTGTCGGCCGACTTCTACAACCAGGTCTACACCATGCACGGCACGGTGATGATCTTCCTCGTCGTGATGCCCATCGGTGCCGCGTTCGCCAACTATCTGCTGCCCCTGCAGGTCGGCGCCCGTGACGTCGCCTTTC
>JAOUGG010000931.1 GCA_029857855.1 Acidimicrobiia bacterium
CACCTTCAGCGTGTTCGACACCTTTCTCGGCACCGCGGTGACCGGTCCGCTGGCCGACATCGGACTCGAGTTGCAGCAGGCGGCGGTCATAACCACGACCTGGGGCGAGTGGAAAGAGGCCCACCCCGACACGACGATCCTCGCCGAGTCGGTCGCAATGGGACGCGACTCCGACCTTCTCAACACCCGTGACGCCGAGGGTCCGATCTTCCCGATCGGCGAGGTCGACCCCCGCCTTCCGGTCCAGGAACCGATCCTCGGTGTGACCACCGGCGACGGTCGGCCCGTCGCCTTCCCCGTTGAGGCCGCCCGCCGCACGCTGGTCGACGGCGGAACCGTCGAGTTCGACGACATCACCGTCGAACTGTTCGGCGGCGGCATCCGGGCCCTCGGTGCCGACGGCGCCGAGGTCGGCAGCCACCAGGCCTTCTGGTTCGCCTGGTCGCAGTTCCACCCCGACACCGACGTCTGGCAACCCTGACCCCTCATCCCATCACCCATTCCGGCGGTCGACGGCCACCACCACGGTGGTCTACAGCCGCCAGTTGGTGTGGTGTCTCGCCCCGTCTCGCTTCCGGCGGTTGTGTGCCCCCGCCACGGTGGTCTACAGCCGCCGGTTGGGTGGATTGGGGGTGGGTCGGGGGTGGGGCGGGTCCGTGGGTCAGGCTGGGGCCTTGCGGCCCGTGAAGGCGATCAGGCGGCTCATCGGGTCGTCGCCGGGGGCGTCGAGCTCCTGGCCGAAACCCTTGCCCGGACCTCGGTTGTCGTCGGCGATGATCGACGTGGCGATGTCGAGCACGTAGGCGGCGATCGCCTCGGGGACGTCGAGCTCCACACCCTTCACCTGGGCGATGTCCCAGGCGTGGACGAGGAACTCGAGGCTCAGGATTCCGGCGGGCAGGAACGCCGGAGCCGTTCCGTCGCCGAAGGGAACCTCACCGTCGAGGCCCCGCTCCCGCCAGGCGGTCAGCGCCGACTCGACGGCGCCCGCCACGTAGTCCTCGGCCGTCGACGTCTCACTGCCGTCGTCGAAGACCGCCCCGGCCGCGGAGCCGATGGTCACCATGCTGTTTCGCAGGTGGACGACGAGTTCGTGGGCGTTGAAATCGGCGCACGGTGTCGGCCGGTCGGCGTCGTCGGGGCCCAGAGTGAGCAGCTGTTGACGGCAGATGGCCCAGGTCGCCTCGGCCACCGTCAGATGATTCTTGTCCTCGGGATCGATCAGCCACGGTTCGAGACCGGCGTCGCCCTTGGCGGCGGCGGCCACCAGCCGATCGAGGTGCTGGTTCCAGCCGGCGAGATGACGCTCGGCCCACACCCCGACGAGCCCCTCGTGGGTGAAGCGGACCCGGGTCTGCTCGCCCTCCGGCTCGAGCTCGACGATCAGCGTCGTCGACCCCGGCGGAACCTCGGTGTCGCCGTGCCAACCCCAGCTGTAGACGACCCGCTTGCCCGGGTCGATCTCGATGACCTGCCCGACGGCGGCGTGACCGGGCACGCACAGGATCCGGTAGTCGCCGCCGACGCGGAGGTCGACGGACGCCGACACGGCCAACCAGCGGCGGAGCCGTTCGGGTTCGGTGAGGAGGGCGAAGGTTTCCTCTGTGTTGGTGTCGAGCAGGCGCTCGACCACGATCGGTTCGGTCATTTCACTACCTCGGTTCGGTTGGTCGAGCGGCTGCCGACGATCTGGCGGGCGGCGGTCTCCAGGTCGTCGAGTTCATTGACGAGGAACAGTTCGATCTCGGCTCGGGCCTGAGCCAGGCCCTCGGGGTTGAGCCGGTGGAGGCGGTGCCGTCCGACCTTTCGCTCCAGGACCACGCCGCTCTCCCGGAGCACCTTCAGATGCTGCGAGACGGCAGGCCGCGTGATGTCGAGCGGAGCGGCGATGTCGTTGACCGACGCCTCACCGAGTTCGGCGATGCGGGCCACGATGCGACGGCGGGTCGGCTGGGAGATCGCCTCCAATGGATCCATCCCTAGACGTTAGCAGCTACTTACCTATTCCGCAACGGGATCATGGCGAACCGGGATCACCGTGAAACGGGATCACCGTGAAACGATCAGAAACCGAGGGTCACCCATGCGAAGGCGGCCAGCGTTGCCATCC
>JAOUGG010000932.1 GCA_029857855.1 Acidimicrobiia bacterium
TCTTCGCCGGTGGGCTGTGGGCCAGCACGATCTTCATCACGGCGCTGTTGCCACTGGCCCTTCCGGTCATGGTGTTCAATGTGGTCGTGCCGGTGGTGCTGGCCGCCACCTACCTCGATGATCGTCAGCACTGGCCGATCGCCCTGACCGGTGTCGCCGTCGCCGGTGTCATCGGTGTGCTGGCCCTGACCCAGGACGGCCTCCGCATGGATGACGGTGTTGACGAGTGGATCGTCGACTGGGTCACCATCGGCTTTCTCGTCGGCTACACGTGGATGTTCACGGCGACGGTCCGTGACGCCAACCGAACCCGGGTCGCCACCCTCGAGCGTGCGCTGGCGGCCAACGACGAGCTGGTCGGCGTCCAGGAGGAACTGCGACGATCGCGCCGCCGTCTCGTCGAGGTCGCCGACGCCGAACGGGGTCGTATCGAACGCAACATCCACGACGGTGCACAGCAGCGTCTGGTGTCGATGGCGGTTCAGCTCAAACTGGCTGCTCAGCTGGCCGAGCGGGGCACGCCAACGTCGACCGAGACGTTGGCCCTGCTGCACGACGAGGCGACGGCGGCGTTGACCGAGTTGCGGGAGCTGGCCCAGGGCATCTACCCGTCGTTGCTGGCCGAACGTGGTCTTGTCGATGCCGTCGGTTCGCTGTGCCGGCGCTCCACCATCCCGGCCCGGATCACTGGAGGGCTCGCGGCGTCGCCACCGGATCACGTCGAGGCCGCGCTCTACTTTTTCTGTGCGGAAGCGATCCAGAACTCACAACGACGAGGGAATCCAGGCGGCGAGGACGATCCGAGTCGATCATCCCACCTGTGGGGTGGTGGTGCTCAGCCAGCACGCCGAGCCGGAGTTCGTGGCCTCTGTCTTCGTGTGGTGTCGGCGCTGGTGGCCGGCAAGTCGTCGTCGCCGAGCTCGTCGCTCGACCACCTCACGCCCCGGGAGACCGAGGTGCTCGGCCTCATCGCCGAGGGCCTCAACAACGGGGCGATCGCCGAGCGTCTGGTGCTGAGCGATCGGGCCGTGGCGAAACACATCAACAACATCTTCGCCAAACTCAACCTGGGAGCGGAACCGGCGGCCCATCGTCGGGTCCGGGCCGTGCTGATCTGGCTCGCCGCCCTCGACTGACCCGACGCCGGTCTCGTCCCGCCGGCGAAAAGATTTGTAGCAAAAAGCGAAGCGACGCCGCGCTTTTTGCTACAAATCCTGGGTTTGGGTTTGGGTATGGCGGCGGAACTTGGCGAACCGCTGTGCGGCGTAGGGCAGGAACCGGATCTTCTGGATCGGCTCGACCGACAGCGGAATCGCGGCCATGGCGTACATGTAGTCCGAGGCGGCGAGCGCCCGGCTCGTCTGGGCGACCAGCTCGTCCAGACGTCGTTGTCGGTCCGACGGATCCTCGATCTGCTCGTGGTCGAGGTAGAAGCCGATGAGCTGGGCCAAGTCGGCGTCGGTGTGGCGGGCCGGACCGATCTTGAAGTGCGGCTCCTCGGCGAACCCGTGCAGCATCGCCGTTTCGGCGAAGAAGTTGGCGAAGTCGAACACCCGATGGTTGCGACACGAGAACTCGAAGTCGAGCAGCTTCACCCGCCTGTCATCGAGGGCGAACGTGTTGCCGTGGTAGGTGTCATTGTGGCAGAACACCGGCTCGTCGATGTCGGGATCCGGCAGGCGACCGAGCACCTGACGAAGCGTGGTCGGTTCGAGCAACTGCAGCAGTGGTTCGCACAGATGGCGCTCGTGCTCAGGGAACTCGTTGCGCTCTTCGATCAGGACCCGCTCGACGAGCGGCCCCCACCGCTCGAACAGAAGCTCGAAGAACGTCGCCTTCGGAAGCCCGGTGGGGTCGAGGCGGTGGAAGCGGTGTAGTTCACCGGCGACGCCCTGTTGCATCCGGGCGTCATAGACGTCGTCGGCGGTGAGCGTGCGGCCCCGGTAGAACTCCTCGATCCGGCACATGTCGTCGTAGTGCAGGCAGCGTGCTGCGATCTCCTGCTCACCAAGAAGGAGGAATACCCGCCGCTCCTCGACCGAATCGAGGATGGCGTTCTCCTTGCCCTCGAGGTGGCGGTAGAGGACCGCAGGCGGGTCGGCGTCGGCG
>JAOUGG010000145.1 GCA_029857855.1 Acidimicrobiia bacterium
GGGATCCGAGCTCGGCCAGGTGGGTGGCGGTGACCGGGCGGCCATTGACATAGGCCCTCGACCGACCCTGGGCGGCCACGACCCGGGTGAGGATGATCTCGGAGTCCTCGAGCAGGAAGCGGCCGTCGACGGTTGCCTCCCCGGCCCCGGCCCGGACCAGTCCCGGATCGGCCCGTCCTCCGACGAGGAGGTCGAGCGCATCGACCAGCAGCGTCTTGCCTGCGCCGGTTTCGCCCGTCAGGGCGATCATGCCCGGCGGCATGGTGATGGTCAGGGAGTCGATGACTCCGAGGTTGGAAACGCCGAGTTCGAGAATCATCGCAGTGCCGAGTTCATGACAGGGTCCGAATCATCGCCAATCGATCAGATGAAACTTTTCCTTCAACACGGTGTGGAAGTCGCGCTCGCCATCGACCAGCAGCGTGACCTCGACGTCGGATGCGCGACAGCACACGGACTGACCGGGTTCGAGCTGCAGACAGGCCTCGCCGTCGAGGGCCAGAACGGCGCCTCGATGGCCTTGGACGGTGAACGTCACCTCCGTGGTCGGGGCAAGAATCATTGATCGATTGAATACCATGTGGGCGGCTACGGGGGTCAGGATCAGCGCGCGAAAATCCGGTTCAACTATAGGACCGCCCGCTGACAGTGAATACGCCGTGCTGCCGGTCGGGGTGGCCACGATCACCGCGTCGGCCAGGTAGTTGCTGAAGGGACGGTCGTTGATGGTGGCCAGCACATCGACCGTGCGGCCGCTGTCGATTCGGGAGACGACGGCCTCGTTCAGAGCCGAACCCCGGAATGGCGTGCCGTCGGCACCTGCGGTGTCGGACGTGACCTCCACCATCATGCGAACCTGTTCGATCAGATCGCCCCGGCGCCACCGTTCGAGCGCATCGATCAGGTGTGACGGCTCGACCTCGGCCAGGTAGCCGAGACGCCCGGCGTTGACGCCGAGGATCGGGACCCCGTGCTGAGCGACCAACCCGGCCGCCCGCAGCATGGTGCCGTCGCCGCCGAAACTGACGCACACGTCGAGCTGCTGGGCGAACGACCCCTCGTCGACAGCCAGATCCGGGCGCTCGACCAACTCGGCGTCCGCGGTGGGCAACCGGACCCCGATATCGTCGCCGCACCAGTCGATGACCTGCCTCGCCATCTTTCGAACCTCGTCCCGATAGTAGTGGATGACGATGCCCAGGTGGGAGGTCGATTGGGTCATGAGATACGACCGAAGAGGTTGTCGACTGGATGCATCATCGGTTTTCGGCCTCCTGTCGGACCGCTACGCAAGCCTGGGCGACGGCGGTGTCGACGAGGGCTTCAACGTCCGGACTATCAGAAATGGTAGATGGCTGGTTGATCAGCCAGACGACAAACTCGACATTTCCCCTGGTACCGCGAATGGACGACGGGACGAGTCCGCGCGGGGTCAGGCCCACTTCGATAGCGGAGAACAGCACGTCGGCCACCGTCGTGCGCCAGAGGTCGGGATCGGTGATGACACCCTTGCCCCTCGAGACCTCCTGCCGACCGGCCTCGAACTGGGGCTTGACGAGAAGAAGTAGCCGACCGCCGCTTGCCACCAGTTGGGCGAGGCTCGGCAGGACGAGTCGGAGCGAGATGAACGACAGGTCGCCCACGACGAGATCGAAGGGTCGGTCGAAGTCCGAGAGTGAGATCGATCGGATATCGGTCTGCTCCCTGACGTCGACCCTCGGGTCGGCCCGGAGCCGTTCGTGCAGCTGGTTGGTGCCGACATCGACGGCCACGACCCGCTCCGCTCCCCGCTGCAGCAGACAATCGGTGAAACCGCCGGTCGAGGATCCGGCATCCAGGCAGTACAGGCCGCTCGGATCGACCGCGAAAACCTCGAGTGCGCCGGCCAGCTTCTGCCCTGCCCTGCTGACGAACGGGGGTGGCGGAGCGGCGAGCGTGATGGCCTGGTCGGTTGCCACCATGCGCGCCGGTTTGTCGGCGAACGAACCACCGACGAGTACCTGGCGATCGACGATCAGCCGCCGGGCGGCCTCGCGGCTGGGAACCATCCCCCGGCGAACCATCTCGGCATCCAAACGGCGTTTGATCATGACCTCCCGGACTGCGGTTCCAAGACCGCAGCTCAGGGTAGCAAGCCGGTCGCAGGGCGACGCTAGCGCTTCTTCGCCGCCTTCTTGGCCGTCGCCTTCTTCGCTGGTGCCTTCTTCACGCTCTTCTTCGCCGCCTTCTTCGCCGTGGCCTTCTTCACGCTCTTCTTGGCGGTCGCCTTCTTCGCTGGTGCCTTCTTCGTGCTCTTCTTGGCCGCCTTCTTCGCCGGTGCCTTCTTCGCGCTCTTCTTGGCGGTCGCCTTCTTCGCTGGTGCCTTCTTCGCGCTCTTCTTGGCGGTCGCCTTCTTCGCCGCCTTCTTAGCCGAGGTGGCGCTCGTCGTAGCGCCCTTCTCGCTCGGCTTCGGAGCGGACTTCCTGGTGACGGCGGCCATCGAACCCGCCCGCCCAGCGACGGATGCGGCGGCGCCGGAGGCGGCTCCCGATATGTCGCCCGCGGCGTCAGTGGCCTGCTTCATCCACTTCTGGAACGTCGAGCCGGCCGTCTCGATCTGCTCCTCCAGACCAGGCATAGCAGCGTAGACGAAGTTTGAGAACTCCTCCATCGCCGCCGCCAGACCGTCACCGACGTCACCGGCCGCTGTGGCCGCCTCACTGCGGAGGAACCGGGCGAGCCGATCCATCTGGTTGAGCGCATCGTGGGTGCTCGTCGGCAGCGAAGTGGGCACCGCCGCGCTCGACGACTGGCGTACCCGCTCCATCTCGGCCTCGAACCGTTCGGTGGCGTCCTCGAGGACGGCGCGAAGATCCGCGAGTCCCTTGTTGAGGGCCTGCGTGAAAGGATCGGTGCTACTGGTCATGGCTCGCAGACTAGTACAGAGCACAGCGTCTGGAGGAGCAAGCGTGTGATTGCGGCCGCAGACCGCTGTCGGACTCCGTTGTCACAGCTCCGCCAGGATTCGGGGGACGAGACGGGCGACGTCGTCCTCCACCCAGGACGGCTCCGGCTCGATCGGGAGGTCGTCGCGGCCAGTGACGCCGGTGAGCACGAGTCCGAATCGGTAGCCCATCGCCGACGCGAATCGACCGTCGGTCTCCGGACGGTCGCCGATCATGACGCCGTCGGGACCCAGGACCGATCGAACGAGCTGCGCCTGAGCGTCGTGTGGTTTGCCGGCCACGACCGGCTCGGCGCCCGTCGCGTATCGAACCGCGGCGACGATCGACCCTCCGCCGGGAAGCATCCCGCGTTCCGACGGATAGGTCGAGTCGGTGTTGGTGGCCACGAACCGGGCACCGGCGTGAAGGGCCAGCACCGCCCCCGACAACCGCTCGTAGCTGAGGTTCCGGTCGAGCCCGACCAGTACGACGTCGGCTCGCTCTCCTGATCCTGCACCGTCGACGACGACCGCCCCCCGGGCCTCGACCGCCTCGACGATGCCCGGCCCCCCGAGCACGTAGACCCGCTCACCCTCCTCGACAAGGGAAGCTCCGGCCATGGCCGACGTTATGACGCGCCCCTGGGCCGCGATGCCGAACGAGGCCAACTTGGCCTCCTGCTCGGCGACGGTGGCGAAGGAGTTGTTGGTCACGAAGGCGACCCGATGGCCTCCCTCGACCAGCGCGGCAACGGCATCGGCCGAGCCCTGAATCGGATCACGGCCGGTCCACAGCACGCCGTCGAGGTCGAACGCCCAGGCGACTCGGCTCGACTCGTCCACGCTCGTGGAATCAGGTTCGGGAGGCGGCGAAGATGGCGTCGATCGAGCTACCCAGGACGGCGTTGAACTCGTCATCGGACTGGCCTGCCGACAGTCCCTCGGCCAGAGCCCGGGAGAAGCTGGCGATCATGCCGTGGTTGCGGCTAAGGCGCTCGTTGGCCTCGTCACGCGAGTAGCCGCCCGACAGAGCGACGACCCGAAGTACACGATCGTCCTCGATCAGGGGACGGTAGAAGTTGTCCTCGGTCGGGATGCTCAACTTCAGCATCACGGATTGGCCGTCACCCAACGAGTCGAGGTGGGCGATGATAGCGTCGCGCAACAGCACCTCGGCCTCCGCCTTCTCCGGACTGTGGATGTCGACCTCGGGTTCGAGGATCGGCATCAGACCGGCAGCCAGTATCTGGTGGCCGACCTCGAACTGCTGGTCGACGACGGCCTTCACGCCATGGGGATTCGCCAACTTGATCACCGAACGCATCTTGGTGCCGAAAACACCCTTCTCGACCGCCCGGGCCAGCAGCTCAGCCAATCCCGGATTGGCCTTCATGACCTGGACGCCGTTCGCCTCGTCGGCGAGGCCCTTGTCGGTCTTCAGGAAAGGAACGACCCGGCGTTCGGTCCACAGGTAATCGGCCGATCCCTTGCCCTCGATCTGGCGGTCCATGGTTTGCTCGAAGAGGATGGCGCCGAGCACCTTGTCGCCGGTGAAGGCCGGGCTGGTGATGATCCTCGTCCGCATCTCGTGGATCAGGTCGAACATCTCGTCTTCGTTGCCGTACGCCGACTCGTCGACGCCATACTGCGCGAGCGCCTTGGGCGTGCTCCCGCCGCTCTGATCGAGTGCGGCGATGAAGCCCTCGGCTGTGCGAACCTTTTCCAGCTGTTCTGCGTTCATCTCGTGTACTAACGCCTTCCCTTTCGGCACCATGGGCAACAAATCCGGGAACGGAACACATTCCGTTCCCGGCACTCAACCTATCGCCCGGCACCGGCAAATCTGCCTCCGACCCCACGGCGGGGGCGCGGACGGTGAGGAAAGCGATAAGCGGCACGCGAGCGCGCCGTCACAGGCTTGCGGCCCGCTCCGCGGCATCGCCGAAGTCGGCGTCGGCTGTGGCGATGTCGGTGAACAGCCGTCGAGCCCGGGAGTTGTCGCCCGCCCGCTCGTAGAGATCCGCCAGGGCGTACCACCGCCGGAGATGGTGCACGCCGGGTCGGCCCTTCACCTTCGGGGCCTTCTCGAGAAAGCGAATGGCGTCGGCCACCCGGCCACGATCGGCCATGGCGCCGGCCTGGACGATGCGGCCCTCCTCGATCAGTTCGGGTTCGGGTGACGCCTCACCGAGCTCCTGCCACAGCTGCTCGACCTTCGACCAGTTCCGCAGGGCGCGATGGCAGTCGGCCAGAACCGGATGCTGCTCGACCGACCGGGTGAGCGCGTGGAACCGCTCGAGTTGGTCTATGGCTCGGCGCCACTGGCCGAGTCGGTAGCGGGTCAGACCGAGGAGTTCGTGCACCTCGGCGACGTCCGGGGCGAGGCGTTGGATGGAGACGAGGAGCCGCTCCGCCTCGGTGAACCGCTCCGCCTCGAATGCGACGGCAGCATCGGCCAGCCGGGACCGGAGCTTGTTCGCCGTCGAGACACCGACCCCTCCCATCTCGATGTCGTCGACGTGGACCCGGTTCCTGGCCCGACGCCGCTGACTGCGTCGTTTCGACTTCGCGGAGGTCGACGAGCGGCCAGAGCCGACGTTGTCGCCATGGACCCGCTCGATCACCACCTCGGTTCGTTCGAAGCGGGCATTCTCGCCGTCGGCGGCGTCGGTGACGGGTCGAACGTCGGGAGGCGGCGGGATCCGCTTGTTCTTCGACCGGCCGGACGCAGTATCGGTCCGGCGATTGTCGTCGCCCTGTCCAGGACGCGGCTTCGACGATCCCCACTTGGATCCTCCGCCCTCCGGTCCAGGGCGTTTGCCGGCACCGCCCTTGGCACCTTCCCGGCCACCGCCTTGCCGACCGGTGCCCGGTCGACCACCGGAACGCGACCGGCCCCTGGACCTATCGGAATTCGAACCTGAGCCTGTCATCGCCTCAACGCTACCTTGCCGCCCGACCGCTCGGGTCGTGCTCTCCTACAGCCTGGGAACCGATCAGCGTCGGTGCAGACCGATCAACGCGAATGAGAGGCCCCGTGAAGGGCCTCTCACTCTTGAGAAATCCGGCGGCGTCCTACTCTCCCAGGTCGTCTCCAACCAAGTACCATCGGCGCAGGAGGGCTTAACTTCCGTGTTCGGGATGGGAACGGGTGTGACCCCTCCGCAATAGCCACCGAAACCTTGCACACAGACCGAGCATGGAAGCCGGGTTCTGCTATGTCTTAGATCGTTGTTCTTGAGAACTGAATAGCGAGTACGAACATCGTTGCAGTTACATCGAGGCGAAGCCTCGATAAGAACTTGTGCGTAGTAATAACAATGACATAACACAAGCCCTCGGCCTATTAGTACCGGTCAGCTGAACACATTACTGTGCTTACACATCCGGCCTATCAACCTGGTGGTCTCCCAGGGGCCTTACCCGCAAATGCGGTGAGAGATCTCATCTTGGAACGGGTTTCCCACTTAGATGCTTTCAGCGGTTATCCCTTCCGCAGGTAGCCAACCAGCCATGCTCCTGGCGGAACAACTGGCACACCAGAGCTGCGTCCATCCCGGTCCTCTCGTACTAGGGACAGACTTCCTCAAATCTCTTTCGGCTG
>JAOUGG010000933.1 GCA_029857855.1 Acidimicrobiia bacterium
CGAACTGGAACGGCGGCGCAGTCTCCGTCCCAGCGCCTCCGTCGCGGTCCGGTTCGAGGTCGACCCACTGCTCGACGATCTCGCCTCGCTCGACCACAGACGACACACCGTGATCGACGCCGTCAACCGGGCAGTCGACCCGAACGTAGCGCCCGAGGCCGTAGAGCTCCGCGTCGTCGGGCTCCAAACCGGCCAGTGGGGAGCGCTCGAGTTCCGCTCGTAACCGGTGGTGGCCACTGAGGTCGCCATCGGGGGCATGGACCACGGCATCGGGACGATACAGGGCGACCGCTCCATCGAGGTCCCACTCGGCCATGGCCTCCAACCAGGCTTCGATCACCTGGAACGGCGGGGTCGACGCGTCGACACCCAGGCGCTGACTCGCCGTCGTGGCGACCTTCGCCCCCGGTCGTCGAGCGCCCGTCAGATCCCCAAACCGGCGCTGGCGTCGGTTGGACCGGGTACCGCTGCGGAGTCGCACGTCGGCCGCGGACTCCTCGCCGTGCTGCCGTAGCAGGCGGAACTCGACCCGGGCGTTCGGGACCCGGGCCTTCGGTTCGACCTCACTCAATGGTGCGGCCAGGGTTCGACCCCGGCGGACGATGTAGGCAACATTCCGTTGCTCGTCGATCCTTTTTACGCGTCCAGCAGGCATGGCACTCCCCGCGTCGGTTTGTAGGTTCACTGTGCGCCGTCGCCGCACCCACCGTCAGGGTCAATGGTCCCTTCCTCCCTCGCCCTCAATGGCGGCCACGGACGACCGCCGATCGGGACCTCCGACTCTGACGGAAGGTCGGTGGACGGAACACCATGACAGGAGGAGCGAAGGAGTGCATCATGGGCTTCTCGGTGATGGACCGCCGGTCAACCCGCCGCCCGCTCGACCTGGAGCGGCCACAGCAGACACTCGGCCTCGGTCTTCTGATTCTCGCCGGTGCGCTGGCCGTCAACTCGGTGCTGGGCCCGCTCCTCCTCGACGTCATCGACTATCCGGTGTCGGAGACGATGCGCAACCAGACCATCGGGCTCGATGCCGTCAATCTCGCCGTCGTGGCCCCACTGTGCGCCTTCGTCGGTTGGCTCGCCCTGCATCGAAACCGATGGGCCCCGCTGCTGGCCCTCGGCCCGACCACCTACGCCGCCTACATGTTCGTGCAGTACATCGCCGGTCCCGACCACACGAACTATGTCCGTGTACTGCCGCTCCAGCTGCTCGCCTTCGTCCTCGGTTGGACGCTGGCCGTCCTGGCCTGGCAGGTTCGACCGCGTCTCGAGCGGTTCTCTGCCGATCGGGGACCGCACGCCGTTGTCGTCGGGCTCCTGGCCGCCTTCGTGGTGGTTCGCTACCTGCCCGGTCTGGCCGGCACGGTCACCGAGACCGGCCTTGCCACTGAGCTGCAGACCGATCTCGCCATGTACTGGCTCATCTTCCTGATGGATCTCGGGTTGTTCGTGCCCGTCGCCGCCGCAATCGCCATCGGTCTGTGGCGAGGTTCGGAGTCGGCGATGGCGGCGCTGACGGGGCTGATCGGCTGGTACCTGTTGGTCACCGCCGCCGTCGCCTCCATGTCGATCACCATGGTCGTCAACGACGACCGCCATGCCAGCAGCGGCCAGCTCGCACTCTTCGTCGCCCTGACCCTTGCCATGGTCGCCTACGCCGTCGTGTTGGCAAGGGCGGTGGTATCGGGGAGCCCATCGCGCCACAACGGAAACCGACCATGAGGAGTATGACCATGACCTCGATCGCCCAAGCGGCATCCAACTTTCTCGACAACAGGCGTATCGCCGTGACCGGCGTGTCCCGGAACCCCGGCGCCCACGCCGCAAACGCCGTCTACAACCGGTTGAAGGACCGGGGCTATGAGGTGTTCGCCGTGAACCCGAACACCACCGAGGTCGAGGGCGACCCGTCCTATCCGGACCTGGCGGCCATACCGGGCGGGGTCGACGCCGTCGTCATCGGCACCGCGCCCGATCAGGCCCCGGCGACCGTGCAGCAGTGCATCGATCTCGGCATCGGCCACGTCTGGTTCCACCGCGGCCCCGGTGCGGGCAGCGCCAACCCCGAGGCCGCGGACCTCGGGCGGCGGAACGGTCTCGCCGTC
>JAOUGG010000935.1 GCA_029857855.1 Acidimicrobiia bacterium
TGATTTCCCAGTCCGTGGTGGACCAGGAAATCACTGGGCCGGAGCCTCCCATGCTCGATATGAAGAGCGACTAGCCGCAATACCGTTCAGTTTAGATTCGGAGGATGGTGGAGGTGGGTTGGCCGGTGGGTTGTGGCCAGTTGTGGTGTCGGGCTCGTTTGACGTGCCATTTGGGCATTTTCTGTTTGATGAGGCGGGGGTTTGATCGTAGTCGTCGGACGGGGTTGAGGCGCTGGCACAACAGTTGGATGGCGCGGCTCCAACCGTGGTCAGTGCCCGGAGGGGGAAAAATCGCGCGCTTGTGAGAGCGAGCGTCTGGTGATTCGTAGCGCAGCGGTGAAGCTGACTCGGTCGGGGTCGAGGCGGGCTTCGTGGGCGGCTTCGAACATGAGGGTGCGGATGGCGTAGTGGCAGCACAGGTGACCCCAGATCTCTTGTTCGACCAGGGTTGGAGACTTGGAGCGCAGCACCCTTTTGGGGCCGCGCTGGTGGGTTTTCAGCTCGTCGAACGTTGACTCGATCTCCCAGCGCTGGGCGTAGGCGGTGGCTAACTCGCTGGCGGTCACCTCGGTGGGGTCGACCATGGTGGTGAACAGCCGGAACGGGCCCAGTGGCTCGCCGCGGCCGTCATCGATGTGATACTCAACAACCCGGACAACAACGTGGGGACTGTTCAACTTGGTGTTGTCGGCTCGGAGCTCGCCAAGCCAGGAGCCATCGTCGAGTTGTTCGATCGGGCGGGGCTTCACGTTATTCCTGGCTCGCCACAACAGATCCGCGCCGGTCGCGGACGCCTGCTGCCACAAGGCAAAACTGGTGAAGCCGCGATCGGCCAGCAGCACCATGCCCGGTTCGAGCCGATCGACCAGCCGGCTGGCCATTGCCAGCTCCGAGGTCCTGCAGCCGTCGATCTCCGCCGCGAACACAGCGTGAGTGCCACACTCGGCCAACGCAACCAGCCGGGCCTGGGGAAACGCCGACCGCTCACCCTTGTTCACACCCGGCCGGCCGAAATACTCGTCGTTCACCTCGCTGTCCGCGATGTCGACACATGTCCCGTCAAGAGCCACCAACCGCCGCCCAGCCAGCCACGCCCCCGGCGTCTCCGATACCGCCAACGGCACCGCCACCCGCTCGAATAACGCCTTCACCGGCTCAGGACCCAACCGGTCACGAGCCTGAAAGATCGCCGACTTCGACGGCAACCTCACCGGCTCGGCATCAGGCACAGCCCACGCCAGACCATCGGTCATCAACCCCAACACATCCTCATAGGAACCCTCCGAATGCAGACCCAACCCGATGGCAAAATACGCCATCACCCGAGCCGGCAACGACCGATGCCGCTGCTCGGTCCGCCCACACTCGGCGACCACCTCGTCCACCACCTCAGGCGGGAACACCCGCGTCAACAGACCGACCGACACCAAATCCGACAACCGCCGCTCAGACGTCGGCTTCTTCCATCCAGCTCGAGGCACACCCCCAAACTACACCCCTGTAACCCTAACTGAACGGTATTGCGACTAGCCGATTTCGCCCGGAGCCGGAACCGTCGGCAACTGCGTCACCGCAGCCGCCTGTTCGGCACCGATGGAGGCCAGCCAAGCCGCCGGGTCCTGCTCCTCGCCATCCGAGGAGTAGAACGACATCGGCTGATAATCCGGTGCGTCGACCGTCATCTCACGATGGCGGGGAAGGCCGGTACCGGCGGGAATCAGTTTGCCGATAATGATGTTCTCCTTGAGACCGATCATCGAGTCGGATTTGCCCTCGATGGCGGCCTCGGTGAGCACCCGGGTCGTCTCCTGGAACGACGCGGCCGACAGCCACGAATCGGTGGCCAGCGACGCCTTGGTGATACCCATGATCTCGGGACGACCCTCGGCGGGACGCTTGCCCTCGGTGACCAGACGCTTGTTGGCGTCGGCGAACTGCCACTGATCGCAGCGTTCGCCGGGCAGGAAGTCGGAGTCACCGGGCTCGGAAATGGCGACACGACGGGTCATCTGCCGAACGATCAGCTCGATGTGCTTGTCGTGAATCGACACACCCTGGTCCCGGTAGACCTTCTGGACCTCCTCGACCAGGTACTGCTGGGTTTCCC
>JAOUGG010000934.1 GCA_029857855.1 Acidimicrobiia bacterium
ACCGACCTTCACCTGACCCCGGGCGATGATCGTCTCCCCCTTGGCCCGGGTGTCCTCGCCCCGGATCAACGGCAGGAGCGCATCGAGGTACTCGCGGGCGTGTCGCAGGGGTTTGTCGAACGAGACACCCCACATCCCCTCGACGACGGGCTGATGCGACAGCCCGATCCCGAGGCTGAAGCGGCCGTCGCACAGCAGGTTGACGGTGCGGGCCTGCTCGGCCATCACGAACGGGTGGCGGGGATAGGTGGGTACCACTGACGTGCCGAGCCGGATGCCCGGGACATCGCGGCCCAACGCGCCGAGCAGCGTCATGGCGTCGGCCTCACCGACAATCTGGGAGAGCCAGTAGGTGTGGAAGCCGGCCTCGGCCGCTTCGGTGGCGGCCACCACCATCTCCTCGTAACCGCCCCGCCCCAGTGATCCGCCGAGTAATCCGATGTCCATGCGGCGATGCTAACCGGCTCCGGTGTCAGGTGTGGATCTGACCGACGGCCGACGTCGGTGTCAACCGCACCAGGAGGCGGCCCTCGGCGACCATGGCCTGCCGATACTCGTCCCAGTCGGGGTGCTCCTCGCCGGCCACCGTTCGGTAGTACTCGACGAGATCGTCGGCGGTGGCATCGCCGGGCTCGGCGGCCACCGGAGACAACTCCACCACCCCGTCGAACGACACATAGCTCCAGCTGGCCGGTTCGGTGAGGTGAAACACCGCTCGGGGATCACGGCGGAGATTGTTGGTCTTGGCCCGACCGTCGGTCACCGAGATCACGATGGTCCCATCGTTCACGAAGTAGGAGACGTCCGACGACTGCGGTCGGCCGTCGGCGCGGATCGTGATCAAGACCCCGTGCCGGCGGTCGGATGCCCACTGCAGTGCCGCGTCGTTGTCCATGGCCTCGATCGTACCCGATGGTTTCGCCGGGCTCAGTCGGCAGTCTCTCAGAGGGCAATGCCGGTCGCCCCGACATAGCGGGTCGGACGGACCCGGACCAGCAGTTCATCGGGGTCGGCGTTGCGACGCCCGAACTGCTCGGCCTGATCGTCACCTACGAACCGGCGACAGGTCTCGGTGGCCCAATGCAGCATGGCATCCGGGTCGTCGCCGTAGGTCGACGTGGAGGCGACACCGTCGATGCGGGCGAAGGCGTAGGGGAACTCCATCTCGTCGACACAGATCGTGACCCGAGGGTCCCGGGCGATGCATCGAGCCTTGAGGCTGACGGATCCCATCACGAACACGAGGTCGCCCGTGTCGTCGTCGAAATCGAACCAGATCGGCACAACGTGCGGGCGGCCGTCGGCCCGAACCACGCCGAGCTTGCCGGTGCGGGACCCCTCCCGCATGAACGCCACCACCTCGTCATTGCGCATCGGTCGCATGGACCGACGGTAGCGGACCTGCGGGCGGTCGACCCCGGTTCACGTGCTCCGACTACGCGTGACGAGGCAACACGATTTCGAAGGTGGTGCCCTCCCCGGGCGCCGTGATGACGTCGAGCGATCCACCACACCGGCCGACGATCGCCGAGTAGGCGATGCCCAAACCCTGACCCGAGCCTGTGCCGACCTCCTTGGTGGTGAAGAACGGGTCGAAGATCCGTTCCTTCACATGGTCGGGCATCCCCGGGCCGTCGTCGGTGATGCGGATGGTGACCGCCTTGTCATCGAACGACGTCGAGATCTCGATGTTGCCGAGATCGCTGCGCTTCTGCCCGGCAATCGCCTGTGCGGCGTTCACGATGATGATCAGCAACGCCTGGTGGATCCGACCCGACGATCCCTGGACCATCGGCAAGGCGCCGTCGGCGACGAACTCCACCTCGGCAACCTGTTTCCACTCGCTCGTCGATACGACCACACTCGTCGAGATCGCCCGGTTCAGATCGACGAACTCCATCGGGTCGTCCGCCGGATGCGAGAATTCCTTCAGGCCCCGTACGATCGCCGCGACCCGCTCCGCCCCCTCCATGGTCTGCTCCATCGCCAGCGGCAGCTCCTCTCGCACGAAATCGAGCTCGGCCGTGTCGGCGGCACGGCGAAAACCGGTGAGGCGTTCGTCGACGAGGGTGGGGTCGCCGGCTTCGACCGCATCGGCCAGGTCCTG
>JAOUGG010000146.1 GCA_029857855.1 Acidimicrobiia bacterium
GGCGTAACGGCGGCGGGAGCCACCGAGCACCTTGATACAGAGAACCTCGCGGGCGCCGGAGTTGTCGGCCACCCGAAGGCGTGTCTCCTGCTGGATCATCGGGCACGCTCCAGAACTTCCAGGACCCGCCAGCGCTTCTTGGCCGAGAGCGGTCGGGTCTCGACGATGCGAACCCGGTCACCCTCGTTGAGGTCGTTCTCCTCGTCGTGCGCGAAGTACTTCTTCGAGTTCTGCACGGTCTTCCCGTACTGGGGGTGGCGGGAACGACGGACGACTTCGACCACTGCGGTCTTGTCCATCTTCGTCGACACCACGAGACCCTCACGGACCTTGCGGTTCTGCGACCGGTCCTTCGGCGGGTTACCGGCTTCGGTCCCTGACTGATTGTCGGTTTCGGTGCTCATGATTCGTCTCCAGCGGAACGTTGGGCGAGCGGCTCGAGGGCGAGCTTTTCCGCAGCGGCGATTTCGCGGCTGCGCATTTCGGTCTTGGCCCGAGCAACCTCGCGCTTGACCTGTGAGATTCGAGTGGTGTTGTCGAGCTGCCCGGTGGCCATCTGGAACCGCAGGTTGAACAGTTCCTTCTTGGCGTCGTTCAGCATCGAGACCAGCTCGGCGTCGGAAATTTCGGTGATCGCTGCGTCAGCCATCGAAACCACTCTCCCGGGAGATCACGCGGGCCTTGACCGGCAGTTTCTGGATGGCCCGGTTCATGGCCGCCTTGGCGATTGCTTCATCGGGGTAGGAAAGCTCGAACACCACCCGGCCGGGCTTGACCACGGCCACCCAGTGCTCGGGGTTGCCCTTGCCCGAACCCATGCGGGTCTCGGCCGGCTTGGCCGTGACGGGCTTGTCGGGGAAGACGTTGATCCAGACCTTGCCACCACGGCGAACGTGGCGGGTCATGGCGATACGGGCGGCCTCGATCTGGCGGGACGTGAGCCAACCCGGCTCCAAGACCTGGATGCCGTAGTCGCCGTAGGCCACCTTGGTGGCACCCTTGGCGTTGCCGGTCGTGCGGCCACGGTGCTGCTTACGATGTTTGACCTTCTTCGGCATGAGCATCGTTATTCACCATCCCCGGGACGGAAGCTCAGATCCTCGGATCCGGCCTGCTTGTTGAGGGTTTCCTCGATGGCCTCCTCCTCGGCGAGCAGGCGCTCGAACTCGGGATCGGCCTCCTTGACCAGCGGAGCGGGCTCATCGACCGCGCCTCCCGCGGCCACCGCTTCGGGATCGGGCACCTGTGGTGCGGCAGCGCCTGCAGGCCCCCCGGCACCACCGCCCTTGGGGCGGCGGGACGACGACACGACCGGGCGGGGTGCATCGACGGTGCCGGCGGCTTCGCCGACGGCCATCGCCGCTTCCTTGGTGGCCTTGTCGGTCGATGCCTTGTAGGGCAGGATGTCGCCCTTGTACAGCCAAACCTTCACGCCGATGCGGCCATAGGTGGTGTGAGCCTCGCGGAGGCCGTAGTCGATGTCGGCCCGCAGCGTGTGCAGCGGAACCCGACCCTCGCGGTACCACTCGGTGCGGCCCATCTCGGCGCCGCCGAGACGACCCGACGACTGGATGCGGACACCCTTGGCTCCGGCCTTCATGGCGTTCTGCATGGCCCGCTTCATGGCCCGACGGAAGGCCATGCGGCCCATGAGCTGGTCGGCGACACCCTGGGCGATCAGGGCGGCGTCGAGCTCGGGCTGCTTGATCTCCACGATGTTGAGCTTGATGCGGGGGTTGCCGGTGAGCTTGGTCAGGCCGGCCCGAAGCCGGTCGGCCTCGGAGCCCTTACGACCGATGACGATGCCGGGCCGGGCGGTGTGCACGTCGACCTGTAGCTTGTCACGGGTCCGCTCGACCTCGATTCGGCTGATGGCGGCATTGGGGAGCTCGTCCATCAGATACTTGCGGATGTGGTGGTCCTCCAGGAGATAGTCGCGGTATTCCTGCCGGTCGGCGATCCAACGCGACTTCCAGTCGGTGGTGATTCCCAGGCGGTAGCCGTAGGGATGAACTTTCTGGCCCACTATTCTTCCTCTCCGGCAGCGCCTGCGGCGCCCTCTGCGTCGTCGGAGGCGTCTTCGGTTTCGTCGGCCTCGTCGGCTTCCTCGGTGACCGAACCTTCGATCTCGGCTCCGTCGGAAGCTTCCGCTGCCTCGTCGCCCTCTTCGACGACCGTTGTGTCGTCGGATGCCTCGTCGACGGCTTCGTCGGCGGCTTCGTCGGCGTCGGCCGCAGCGGCCGTGTCGGCTCCGCTCGCCTTGGACTTGGCCACCCGGGCGGCACGGTCGCCGCCGGAGGACTTCTTCTTCGATGAGGCCTTACCTGCGGACTTGCGCTCGCCCCGCTCGCGGAGCTCGTCGAGTTCCTCGGCGGTCAGCCGGCTGACCTCGACGGTGATGTGGCAGGTCTGCTTCTGGATTCGACCGGCCCGACCACGGGCACGGGGACGGAAGCGACGCAGGGTCGGGCCCTGGTCGGCGAAGCAGACCGACACGAACAGTTCCTCGACCGGAATCTCCTCGTTGTGCTCGGCGTTGGCGACAGCCGAACGCAGGCACTTCAGGATCTCCTTGGCGGCGAGGCGCTCGGAGAACTCGAGGATTTCGATGGCGTCGGTGACCCGTTTGCCGCGGATGAGGTCGAGCACGACCCGGACCTTGGAGGCCGACATCCGCACGTAGCGGACCTTCGCCTTGGTTCCCGGGCGGGCTTCGGTGGACGTGACGGCTGCCATCAGCGACGACCTCCCCGCTCCTGGCCGGCGTGGAACTTGAACGTGCGAGTCGGTGAGAACTCGCCGAGCTTGTGGCCGACCATCGACTCGGTGATGTACACCGGGACGTGCTTGCGCCCGTCGTGGACGGCAATGGTGTGGCCGACCATGTCGGGGATGATGGTGGAGCGGCGGGACCACGTCTTGATCACGCGCTTCTCGTTCTTCTCGTTGAGTTCGTCGACCTTCTTCAACAGATGATCGTCGACGAACGCACCTTTCTTCAGACTCCGTGGCATGACTACCTCCGTCCTCCACGCGTACGACGACGACGTACGATCAGATCGTCCGACTTCTTACCCTTCTTACGGGTGCGGCCCTCAGGCTGACCCCAGGGCGACACCGGGTGGCGACCACCCGACGTCTTGCCTTCACCACCGCCGTGGGGATGATCCACGGGGTTCATGGCCACACCACGGGTCTGGGGGCGCTTGCCCTTCCAGCGGGAGCGACCGGCTTTGCCGACCTTGACCAGTTCGGCCTCGGAGTTGCCGACCTCACCGACGGTGGCCCGGCAGTCGATCGACACCCGACGCATCTCGGTGGACGGCAGGCGCACGGTGGCGGTGGCGCCTTCCTTGGCCACCAACTGCACCGACGTTCCGGCGGAGCGTCCGAGCTTGGCGCCGGCGCCCGGCTGGAGCTCGACGGCGTGAATGGTGGTACCGACCGGAATGTACCGGATCGGCAGGGCGTTGCCGGGCTTGATGTCGGCGTTCTGGCCGGACTCGACCCGGTCACCGACACTCAGATCACGGGGGGCGAGGATGTAACGCTTCTCGCCGTCGTGGTAGTGGAGCAGGGCGATCCGGGCGTTGCGGTTGGGATCGTATTCGATCGAGGCCACCGTGGCCGGGACGTGGTCCTTGTTGCGACGGAAGTCGACGACGCGGTAGCGACGCTTGTGGCCGCCGCCGCGATGCCGGGCCGTCTTGCGGCCGTGATTGTTGCGGCCGCCGGTGGAGTGCTGCTTGGCCAGCAGCGACTTCTCCGGCGTGTCGGTCGTGACGTCCGAGAAGTCGGAACTCGTCTGGAAGCGACGACCGGGGCTTGTCGGTTTACGTTTGCGGATACCCATGGCGGCCTCAGTTTCCGTAGAGGTCGATCTCACCCTCGGAGAGGGTGACGACGGCTCGTTTGGTGGACGTGCGGGCGCTGACCGTGTTGTTGCGCCGGTTGCGGACCCGCTTGCCCTTGCGGTTCAGGGTGTTCACCTTCGCGACCTTGACGCCGTCGAACAGTTTCTCGATCGCATCGCTGATCTCAGGCTTCGAGGCGTCGGGGGCGACGATGAAGGTGTAGGCGTTGTGGTCTTCGGCCGTGACGTAGGACTTCTCCGACACCACCGGCCGGATCACGACATCTTCAGGAACTCTCATCACTCTTCCTCATCGCTCGTGTCGGAGGCTCCGTCGGAAGCTGCCGCTTCCTCGTCGCTGGGAGTTGCTTTCGCAACTCCGGCTGTGGCAACAGCGGAGCCGGGGACGGTGTCGGCGGCGAAGACCACGTAGTCGCTGACCAGCACGTCGTAGCAGTTGAGCTGATCGGCGGCCAGGATGTGGACCTCGGGGAGATTACGGAAGCTCCGGACGACGACATCGGCGTCGTCGTCGCGGCCGACCACGACCAGCGCCCGACCCTCGACCCCGAGGGCGGCCAGCGCGGCCTTGGCGGCCTTGGTGTTCGGCTTGTCGAATCCCCAGGAGTCGACAACCACGACCTTGTCGTCGGCGGCCCTATCGGACAGCGCCGAACGAAGCGCGAGGTTGATCATCTTCTTGGGGGTCTTCTCGGCGTAGTTGCGGGGCTTGGGGCCGTGGGCGATACCGCCGCCGATCCAGATCGGTGACCGGATCGAACCGGCCCGGGCCCGACCGGTGCCCTTCTGGCGCCACGGCTTCGAGCCGCCGCCCCGGACCTCTGAGCGGGTTTTGGTGCTGTGGGTGCCGGCACGACGGGCGGCCAGCTGGGCGTTGACGACCTGGTGCATGACGGCGACGTGGGGCTCGATACCGAAGATCTCGGCGTCGAGATCGACCGAGCCTGCGGCCTTACCGGCCGGGGTCTTGATGGAAACGGTGGGCATCAGGCTTCGCTCCCGCTGATCGAGCCGCCCTTGACGGCGCTGCGAATGACGACGGTTCCACCTTTGGGCCCGGGAACCGATCCCTTGACCAGGACAAGGTGATTGTCGGGGTCGGACTGGACGACCTGCAGGCCCTGAACGGTGACCCGATCATGACCCATGCGACCGGCCATCTTGGTGCCCTTGAACACCCGTGACGGGGTGGCGCACTGGCCGATCGAGCCGGGCATGCGGTGCACCAGGTGGGCGCCGTGGGTGGCCCGCTGGCCGGAGAAGTTGTGGCGCTTCATCACACCGGCGAAGCCTTTGCCCTTGCTGGTTCCAATGGCGTCGACCCGTTCGCCGGCCTCGAAGGTCTCGGCCCCGAACTCGTGGCCGACGGTGAACTCCGAAACGTCGTCGAGTCGGAGCTCGACGAGTTCGGATCCGGGGGCGACTCCCGCTTTGGCGAAGTGGCCAGCCTCGGGTGCGCTCAACTTGGCGGCCTTCTTCGAACCGGTGGTGACCTGAATCGCGGAGTAGCCGTCGGTGTCGGGCGTCTTGATCTGAACGACCCGGCAGGGCGTGACCTCGACGATGGTGACCGGAACTATTTTGTTGTCTTCGTTCCACACCTGAGTCATGCCGACTTTTTTGCCGACGATGGCTTTCTGTGTCATGTTCTTCTCTTTCCCGTCAGCGGGCCGCCCTGCACCCGCCGCCCGTTTGGGCGACGCCGATACTCGGCAGCCGTTCACGCGAACGCTCCGCGTGTGTGCGACGCGGACGTAAAGTCCAGGCCAGACAAGCGGAGCGGTTGTAGGTTGTGCCGTCGGGTTCCTCGGCTACCAGGAGCGAGAGGCCTTGACGGACGTCGATTGATGTTGGGTGTGACTTCACGAGCCACTGCCCAAATCCCAGACCTGTTGACTCTACCGGCCCCGCCCAGGGGTTCCACCCGATTCCCGACCGGGAAATCAGGGTTATCAGGACCTTCGCCGGCACCGTCTTGCCATCGACACGATACTTCGAACCGTCGGCGGATTCGACGGTGGGTGGAGACGACGGAGGGAAGGAAACGATGGCTCATCAGATCGTTCGAAAGAACACGGTGCGGGAGTTCGAGTTCTTCCCGCCGCTGGCGTGGCCGTACTGGCTGGAGCGGACCTACGAGGAGTCGGGGCGTCGGGGGCTGCCGCTGATCGTGGCCCTGCACGGTGGTGGCCAGGATCCCGCCGGGTTCGCGGAGAACTGGCCGTTCCCCGAACTGTTCAGCGGGCCGGACGAGGACAACTGGGAGGATCGGTGCATCGTGCTTCGTCCGTTCGGCTTCGCCTATTTTCCGCTGCTCGGAAGGCCGCTGCGAGGCTGGAATCCCGGCTTCGGCGGCGGTTTCCTCCGGGCGCAGAACGACGTCGCCTTCGTCGAGTCGATGATTGCCGAAGCCGAGCGGATGCTCAACCGGGAGATGCGGCAACTCGGGATCCCGGGCCCGGCCATCGATCCGAACCGTCGATTTCTGTTCGGCTACTCGGCCGGCGGCATGATGGCCTATCGACTGGTCAACAAGATGCCCGACAACTGGGCCGCGCTGTGGGTGCAGTCGAGCGCCCACGGCGGTCGGTCATACGACGGGCTGACGGCGCGGGTCACCAACCGCCCCCGCGGACGACACGGGGT
>JAOUGG010000936.1 GCA_029857855.1 Acidimicrobiia bacterium
ATCTCGGTGGTGGCGCCGAAGAACACGTCGCGCTCCAGCTGGAGCTTGAGGTCTCGCAGTGAGGCGGCTTGCGGCGAACGGCGGGCCAGGACCCGGTCTTCACGGAAGGTGCCGTCAGGGTTCAGCTTTGCGTTGGCCTGGGCGACGACGTACTCCTCCTCCTCATCGGCGGTGAGGAACTGGATCTCGTCGGTGACCTTGCCGTCGATGACCTTGCGGTACGGGGTCTCGAGGAAGCCGAACTCGTTGACCCTGGCGTAGCTCGACAGATAGCCGATCAGACCGATGTTCGGTCCCTCCGGGGTCTCGATCGGACACATACGGCCGTAATGCGAGAAGTGGACGTCTCGCACCTCGAACCCGGCGCGCTCACGGCTCAGGCCGCCCGGGCCGAGCGCCGAGAGACGGCGACGGTGGGTCAGACCTGACAGCGGGTTGACCTGGTCCATGAACTGCGACAGCTGGGAGGTTCCGAAGAACTCCTTGATCGCGGCCACGACCGGACGGATGTTGATCAGGGTCTGCGGCGTGATGGCCTCGACGTCCTGGGTGGTCATCCGCTCACGGACGACCCGCTCCATGCGGGACAGACCGATGCGGACCTGGTTCTGGATCAGCTCGCCGACCGAGCGGACCCGGCGGTTGGCGAAGTGGTCCTGGTCATCGAGGCGGTAGCCCGGCTCGGCGATCATGAGGTGCAGCAGGTAGGTGGCCGAGGCGAGCACCTCGCAGCGGCTCAGCACCGGCTGATCGATCTCGGGCTTGTCGAGATCGAGCATCGGGAACAGCTTCTCGAGCTTTCCGATCTCGGGACCGAGCTTGCGGTTCAGCTTGTAACGGCCGACCCGGCTCAGGTCGTAGCGCCGGTTCTCGAAGAAGGCATTGCGCAGGTAGGTGCGGGCGGCCTCAAGGGTGGGAGGCTCGCCGGGCCGGGCCCGCTTGTAGATCTCGATGAGGGCCTCATCCTGGGTGGGCGCGATCTCGCGATCCTTCTCCCATTGACCCTCGAGGAACTCGAAGTGGCGGACGAATGCCTCGAGGAAACCGGGGGCGTTCTCCTCGTCGTAGCCGAGGGCCCGCAGCATCGTGAACAGCGACAGGCGACGCTTCCGGGCGACACGAACGCCGGCGGTCGGATCCTTGCCCGGCTTCTGCTCGACGTCGAACTCGATCCACTCGCCCCGGTAGGGGTGGATGGTGCCGGTGACCATCTGGTGCTTGGCCAGGTTACGCAGACGGAACCGCTCACCCGGCTGGAAGATGACGCCCGGCGACCGGACGAGCTGCGACACCACGACACGCTCGGTGCCGTTGATCACGAACGTGCCCTTGTCGGTCATCATCGGGAAGTCGCCGAGGAAGACCGTCTGTTCCTTGATCTCTCCGGTTTGCGCGTTGATGAAACGGGCCCGAACGAAGATCGGGGCCGCGTAGGTCATGTCCTTCTCTTTGCATTCCTCGACCGTGAACTTGGGGTACGGCTCGAGGTCCTCGTCGTGAGGATCGAACTCCAGCTC
The DNA here is from genome assembly GCA_029857855.1 of Acidimicrobiia bacterium. Taxonomy (GTDB): domain Bacteria; phylum Actinomycetota; class Acidimicrobiia; order Acidimicrobiales; family SZUA-35; genus JAHELU01. Next base: position 1,518 of record JAOUGG010000936.1, read on the forward strand.
GAGCTGAAGCGTCTCGGTGAAATCCTTGATCGGGCTGATGTCGCGGAAGGCATCGGCCAGACCTTTTTCGAGGAACCACTTGAACGATTCCTTTTGAACGGCGATCAGCTCGGGGAGTTCGAGCGCTTCGTCGAGGTTTCCGAACGAGTATCGGTCGCGGGCGACTGTACGTGCAGGCAAGGGGCACCACCAACATGTTGAGCACGAGAGCGGGCAACCGGAGGGCCACCCGCTGCGGAAGACCGGACCTGGACGCGCTGAACCGAAGACCGAGGTTTGTCGGTGATGAAGAACAGACGAGCAAGCACGGCTTTACAAGGATATCCGCGCGAACGTGACCGACAACCGGATTTTGCGCGAATAATACGAGTATTTGTGCCCGAGGTCAAGGTTCTTGTCGAATGAGACCTCGGGCGGTGCGCTGAAACGGGCTCCGGCCGCATGCCTGGGCTCGATACTACCATCGGTGCGAGATCCCCACCCCAACCTCAGCCCACCCCCCCACCCCACCCCAAGCTTTTGCAGCCGGATGACCCACTACCCCGAACTTTTGCGGCCAGGTGACCCGGGTGAGGGGTCACTTCCCC
>JAOUGG010000147.1 GCA_029857855.1 Acidimicrobiia bacterium
CCCGGCAGATCGGCGACGACGAATTCGGACTCGCCCACCGTCACGACACCGAGATTTGGTTCGAGGGTCGTGAAGGGATAGTCGGCGATCTTCGGCTTGGCCCGGGAGATGACCGAGATCAGCGTGCTCTTACCGGCGGACGGAAAGCCGACGAGAGCCACGTCCGCCATCAGCTTCAACTCGAGCCGGTACCACGTGTCGGAACAGATCTCGCCCTGCTCAGCGAACTTCGGCGCCCGGCGGCGGTTCGACAGGAATCGGGCGTTGCCCTTTCCGCCCCGGCCGCCCGGTCCGGCCAGCCAACGGTCGCCGTGGCTGACGAGGTCGGCCAGTAGTTCGCCGGACTCGTGGTCCTTGACGATGGTGCCCTCTGGCACGGACACGATCATGTCCTTGCCCCGCTTACCGTGGCGTTTGGAGCCTTGCCCGTGGGTGCCGCTCTCGGCTATGCGGTGCGGGTAGTCACGAAAGGCAAGCAGGGAGGACACGTTGCGGTCCGCGACAAGCCAGACGTCGCCGCCGTGTCCGCCATCGCCGCCGTCGGGTCCCCCGTAGGCCACGTGGGCCTCTCGCCGAAACGAGACACAGCCTGCGCCACCATCACCGCCCCGGACCGACAGATTGCATTCGTCTACGAAGTTCGACATCGGACAGCCTCACTGATGATCGGTGGCCGACGCGGTGCGGGAGAGCGGAAACAGCCGGAAGCGACGGATCCGGTTGCCGGACCCGTCGGCGACCGCCAGAGCTCAGTCGGCGCGGACGTCGACGAGTCGTCGGCCCTTGCGGAAACCGAACTTGACCCGCCCCGCGGCGGTGGCGAACAGTGTGTCGTCGCCGCCCTTGGCCACGTTGTGGCCGGGATGGAACTTGGTGCCGCGCTGACGCACGATGATCGAACCGGCGGTCAGCTCCTCACCGTCGAACGCCTTGACGCCGAGCCGCTTGCTTTGTGAATCACGGCCGTTCCTTGTGGAACCGCCACCTTTGGTCTTCGACATGGTTTCTCAGCCCTTCGTGATGCCCGTGATCTCGATCATGGCGTAGGTCTGGCGATGACCGTAGCGACGCCGATTGTTGCTCTTGGACTTGTAGGTGAATCCATCGATCTTCGGCCCCTTCGTCTCTTCGACGATCCGGGCGGAAACCGAAGCAGCCTTGAGCTGATCGGGGGTGGCCAGAACCTGGTCACCATCCACGAGCATCACCGGCCGCAGTTCGATGTCCGAGCCGATCTCACCGACCCGCTCGACCTGGATTCTCTGACCCTCTTCTATCCGGTACTGCTTGCCACCGGTGGCTACGATTGCGTACATAACGGGACAATGCTACCGGGATATCGCTACCTTTCTTGCACGCTCGGCAAGATTTCGATGCCTCGCCCGTCACAGTGCGGGCATTCCACCGACAACGATTCGAGGAGTCCCTCACCGATACGTTTCCGGGTCATCTCGGCCAGTCCGAGGGCCGAGATGTCGAACACCTGTGTCCGGGTCTTGTCCCGGCTGAGCGCCCGGCGGAAGACACGCATGACCTCGTCGCGGTTCTTCTTGGACTCCATGTCGACGAAGTCGATCACGATGATTCCGCCGATGTCTCGAAGCCTCAGCTGTTGGGCGATCGTCTCGGCAGCCTCAAGGTTGTTCGCGTAGACCGTGTCCTCGAGGCTGGACGTGCCGACGTTCTTGCCGGTGTTGACGTCGATGACGGTCAGCGCCTCGGTCGATTCGATGATCAGGGACCCACCCGACGGCAACCACACCTTCTTGTCGAGCGCCTTGTGCAGCTGCTCGTGCACATGGAACCGTTCGAACAACGGGAGGCGCTCGGCCTCGGGATCGTAGTAGTCGACTCGATCGGCCAGCGCGGGGGTGATGGCCGACACGTAGTCGGACACCTCGTTGTACAGGCCGCGGTCGTCGAGCACCACACCCCGGTACTCCTTGTTGAACTCCTCGCGGATCACCCGAGTCGACATGTCGGGCTCCTGGTAGAGCAACGCCGGAGCCTTGGAACGGGCCGCCAGGGTCTCGATCTGGTGCCACTGATCGAGCAGACCCGTGATGTCGCGCTCGATCTCCGCCGCCGTCACGTTCTCGGCCGCCGTTCGCACGATCAGACCGTGCTCCTTCGGGCGGACCTTGTCGAGAATCTGCCGGAGGCGTTTGCGTTCGCTGTCGGGGAGCCGCTTCGAGATGCCGTAGGTGGAGCTGTTGGGAACGAGCACGACGAACCGGCCCGGCAACGACACCTCGGTGGTGAGACGGGCGCCCTTGTGGGCGATCGGGTTCTTGGTCACCTGACAGAGAATCGACTGGCGTGCCTTGAGCATCTGCTCGATCTTTGGCTGCGAGGAGCTGGAGCCGTCGAAGTCGTCCTTGTCGTACTGGACGTCGCCCCGGTAGATGACCGCGTTCTTCGGCGTCCCGATGTCGACGAACGCCGCCTCCATGCCGGGCAACACGTTCTGAACCCGACCGAGGTAGATGTTGCCGTGGATCTGGAAAACATCGTCGGTCGGGCGGGACACGTAGTACTCGATCAGCGACCTGCCCTCGAGAACGGCGATATGGGTGGCGTCGGCCTTCTTCGACACGACCATCAGGTAGCGCCCGACGGGGCGACCCTTGCGGGATCGACCTCTCCGCAGCTCCAGCGTCTCATCGTCGAGATCGAGATCGCTGTCGGGAATGACGTGACCGACCGGTTCGGGTTTCGACTGCCGCCCCCGGTTGCGGCCGCGGCGACGGGAGCGGCCTGAACCCGAGGACGATCCGCTGCTGGACTGGCCCTTCTGGCCTTCGGACCGACGGTTGTTCTGGCCTCCGTTGTTCCCATCGTTGCCGCCCTCATCCCGCTGGGAGCGATCTCCCGAGTCCTGGTTGGCGGAGCCGTCGGCACCGCCCGAAGGTTTGCGACGGCGACGGCGACGACGACCGTCGCCTCCTGCGGGCGCACCCGAGCCTGATCCGCCGCCCGATGATCCGATCGAACCGGAAGGTGTCGGTGCGGGGCGAGTGTCGCCGATTTTCGGTTTTGGTGTCGACGGCGCAGTGGCTGCGGCCTTGGGTGAGCCGGACGATGATTCCTTTACCGGTTCACTGGTTTTGCGGTCAACGGGAGCCTGACTGCTCTCGGACGCTTCGGACATGTACGAACATCCCTTCTCATGAGGCACGTCTCAATTCGTGCCTGGTCGACGCGTCAGGCCTACTCACCGGTTCGCTCCGGATCCCGTCGACTTCAATCCATTGATGTGTTCGCCGAACTCGTCCTTCGAGCAGCCCTCCGTCCGGTTCGGTTGCATCGGATCCGGCGGCCAGACGGCCGAGGACCTCGATGAGTTCCGATGGACGCAGTGAGGTGTTCTCATTCGAGAGTTCGACTTCCAATTCGGTGCCGTGTTGCAGCCCGCCGTCTCCTGCCGGCACGCCCGTAGCGGGGGTGCCTTCCTTGGTCGGCGTGCCCCCGAAGGGGCCGGCCACTCGAAGTGCGAGTATGGCCGGGCGGACGTCGGCGACGGCGGTCTTCCCCTTGCGGACCCGCTCCAGGAGCAGTTCCGGGGCGTCCAGGGCTGCCGCTACTGCTGCCGCAACACTGTCCGTTGGAGCACCGAGAACCTCGATGCGCCAGGTACAACTCGTGATTACCTGTTGTAGGGAGGCCGCACCCTGCTCCAGCACGACAACCGACTCGACGGACAAGCCGTCGGGTAGGGCGTCGCTCAAAGCGGCGGCCATGGTCTCGACGTCGGGCATTTCCGTGACCTCGACGTCGAGGTATTCGGCGTCCGACTCGTGACCGACACTGAGAGCCAGCCCGAAGCTGAGCTTCGGGCGCGGTGAGAACCCTTCAGAGTAGGCCACGGGGAGTCGAACAATTCGCATGGCCCGCTCGAAGAGCCGGGCCACATCTCGATGGCTGACAAAACGAATCTTGCCTGCCTTGGTGAATCGGATCCGGAGACGAAGTTTGGGGGGCGGGCTCAAGCCGACGCCTCCGCGTGCTCGCCGATCCGATTCTCGTTTCGATTTTCGGGCGCAGGGCCGTGACGTGACGGCAACACCGTCACCGGCACCGCTCCCCCGGTGGTCAGATCCTGGCCGGTTCCCTGGCTACCGCCGGCAGGCGGCGTGGCCGAGGCGACCACGTGCTCTATGCCGTAGCCGGTGCAGGCCCCGCAGTCGTAACACGGGGTCCAGCGGCAGTCCTCCAGGCCGACCTCGGCCAGAGCATCCTGCCAGTCCTGCCAGAGGAAGTCCTTGTGTAGTCCGGCCCACAGGTGATCCCAGGGCAGGACCTCGCCTTCGGTGCGGTGGCGGTAGACGAAGTCCTCGACCCTCAGGCCGTGGTCGGCCATGGCCGTGGTCCACCGCTCGATGTCGAAGTGCTCCGACCATTCCTGGAACACGCCGCCATTCCGCCACACCTGTTCGATGACCGGCCCGATTCGGCGGTCACCCCGGCTGGCGATGCCCTCGGCCAGCGTGGCCCGGGGATCGTGCCACTTGAGCTGAACACCTCGCATCTTGCGGGTGGCGTCGCGTAGCAGGTTGACCTTGCGCTGCAGTTCCTCGGCCGTGTTCTGCCCGAACCACTGGAACGGGGTGAACGGCTTCGGCACGAACCCGCCGACCGAGACGGTCACGCTGGCCCGATTGTTGTGCTTCTTGCCGATGGCGACACAGTTCTTGGCCAGCTCGGCGATCCCGAGGGTGTCTTCGTCGGTCTCGGAGGGCAGGCCGATCAAGAAGTAGAGCTTGACCCGCTTCCATCCCTGGGAGAAGGCGGCGTCGACCGCCTGGTAGAGGTCTTCCTCCCGGATGAGCTTGTTGATGATCTGGCGCATCCGCCAGGTGCCGGCCTCCGGGGCGAACGTGAGACCGCCCCGTTTCGCCCGCTGGAGTTGAGCGGCGATCCCGACGCCGAAGGCATCGACCCGCAGCGACGGCAGCGACACGGACACAGGACCGCAACCAGCGTCGTCGCCGTCGTTGATGAGATCGGTGACGACGTCCTCCACGTTGCTGAAGTCGGCGGTCGACAGCGATGTGAGCGTGACCTCGTCGTAGCCGGTGCGGCGCAGCCCCTCACCCACCATCGTGCGAACCTGGTCGGCCGGTCGCTCCCGAACCGGGCGGGTGATCATGCCGGCCTGACAGAAGCGGCAGCCACGGGTGCACCCTCGGAAGACCTCCACGTTCAAACGGTCATGGACGACCTCGGTGAGCGGGACGAGTTGTTCCTTCGGGTACGGCCAGTCGGCCAGGTCGGCCACGGTGCGCTTCTCGATGAGCGTCGGCAGACCGTCGACCAGCGGTTCGACACTCGCCACTTTCGGACCGTCGTAGGTCATCTCGTAGAGCGACGGGACATACACCGATTCGAGCTGCGCCAATTCGACCAGCAGGGCCCGACGGTCGGCGAATTTCGTGGTCGGCCGGTCCGCGGTGGGAGCCAGGTGGCGAACCATGACCTCGGTGATCTCGCCGACCACCTCCTCGCCGTCGCCGAGCACGACGACGTCGACGAAATCGGCCAGCGGCTCGGGGTTGTAGGTGCAGTGGCCGCCGACCATGATCAGCGAATCCCGCTCGGTGCGATCGGCGCTGTGGATCGGCAGACCGGCCAAGTCGATGCAGTTCAACAGGTTGGTGTAGGTCAGCTCGGCCGACAGGTTGAACGCGATGGCATCGAACTCACCCGCCGGCGTGTGATGCTCGACGGAGAAGAGCGGTATCCGCTCCTGGCGCATGAGTTCCTCGAGGTCGACCCACGGCGCATAGGAGCGGTCGGCTCGGGCGTCGAGCCGCTCGTTGACGATCTCGTAGAGGATCTGCAGACCCTGGTTCGGGAGCCCGACCTCATAGGTGTCGGGGTAGGTGAAGCACCAGCTGACAAGCCCGGGGTCGGGAAATTTGGCTTTCGCGCCGTCTTCACAACCGATGTAGCGGGCCGGTTTCTGGACCCTCGGAAGGAGCGGCTCCAATAGTGGCCAAACGGACGTCATGGAGAGCAGAACACGTGCATTCCGGCGGCGCGGTTCCGACCACGTTTGAGGCCTCGACCGGCCGGAATAAGGCAAAGTACTTCTTCTGTAACCCTATCGCAGTGCAACCGCCGGGAGGCGGTTGCTGCGAGTTTGGACTGAGCCCAAACTCGGTGCGGTTGGATGCACAATCCCGAAATTTGGAGCAGAGGTTACACCGAGTGTCGTCTGAGGTCCGCAGAACGGGTTGGGTTGAGCTGATCAGCCGAGGGAGGGGAAGAAGATCCCGATCTCGCGTGCGGCCGACTCGGCCGAATCCGAGCCGTGAACCAGGTTCTCGGTCATGATGGTGCCGAGGTCGCCACGAATCGTTCCCGGAGGTGCATCGGCCGGATTGGTCGGGCCCATCATGGTGCGGACGATGGCGTAGGTGTCTTCGGGGCCCTCGAGCACCGCCACAAAGGCTGGGCTCCGGCGCATGAAAGCCACCAACTCCCGGTAGAACGGCT
>JAOUGG010000938.1 GCA_029857855.1 Acidimicrobiia bacterium
CGACGCTGCGGGAGAAGATGGGGCGACAGGTCCCAGATGCCGAGGCGGTCGACGTGGCCGCCTCCGTCGGCGGTGATGGCGACGCTGGCGGCTTCGGATCCGACCATCCCGAGGCCAATCAGCTGCTCGACGATCAGCTCGCGCTGATCTTCGGATGCTGTCACCCGGCCCTCAATCGTGAGGCCCAGATCGCGTTGACGTTGCGCAGCGTATGCGGCCTGTCGACCCGCCAGATCGCCGCCGCGTTCCTGGTGCCGGAAGCGACGATGGCCAAACGCCTGGTGCGGGCCAAGGACAAGGTCCGCAACGCCGGCATCCCGTTCACCGTGCCCGCCCGGGAGCGGCTCACCGAGCGGCTCGACTCGGTCCTCGCGGTCGTCTATCTGATCTACACCGAGGGCCACACGGCCAGCGACGGGCCCGCCCTGATCCGAGGCGGTCTGTGCGACGAGGCGAGGTGGCTGGCCGACCTGGTTGCCGACCTCCTACCCGACCAGGCAGAGGCGTGGGGCTTGAGCGCGCTCATCAACCTGACCGACTCGCGGCGGGAGACCCGGGTCGACGCCGACGGCCAGATCGTACTGCTGGCCAATCAGGACCGCAGCCGCTGGGACACGGAGATGATCGAGGCGGGCCGTCGGCGGCTGGTGCACGCCGACCGGCTCGACGACACCGGCCCCTACCAGCTGCAGGCGGCGATTGCCCTGGTACATGCGATGGCCCCGACGGCCGAGGAGACACGATGGACGACGATCGTGACCCTCTACGATCACCTGCTCGGCTTCGAGCCGACTCCGATCGTCGGGCTCAACCGGGCCGCCGCGGTGTCGAAGGCGTACGGCCCGGCGGCCGGGCTCGAGGCGTTGGACGAGCTGATGGCCGAACCGCAGGCGTCGTCGGAACTCGATTCGTACCGCTACTACCACGCCGCCCGGGCCGACATGTTCTTGCGCCTTGAACGCCCCGCCGAGGCGGCCGACAGCTACCGCCACGCTCTCGACCTCACCACCAACGACTCGGAACGTGACTTTCTCACCGGTCGCCTCGCCGAGACCCGAAATTTGCAGCGGGAGCGGCACTGAGTCCAACCTGACGCGCGCAGAATGCTGGTAGACCATCATCTGTGCTTCAACGTCTGCGGGCCATGTCGATCATCGAGGCCGTCACCTACCTTGCGTTGGTGGCAGCCACCGTCTACAAGTACACGGCCGGCGGCGAGCGCGGGGTCGAGGTGCTCGGCCCGATTCACGGGGTTCTGTTCCTGGTCTTCGCCGCCATGTTGCTCGCCTCGCACCGCGATCTCGGCTGGCCGGTGTGGAGGGCGTTCATGGCCATGGTGATCGGCTCGCTCCCGTTCGGCGGCTTCTGGGTGGAGCGACGATGGCTCGCACCGCTGGCCCGATCCGGATAGGGTCAGTCCGAGTCTCTGCACCGACACGAAGTCCCCTCTGCTGCGAAGGATCACCATGAAACGTCTGCTGCCTGCCATTGTTCTGCTGATTGGCTCGCTCATCGCCGCCGGTTCGACCGCGACCGCCTCGGCCGCCGCGCCTGCCGCCTACCCCGACGTCATCCAGCTTCCCGGGGGCTTCTTCCCGGAGGGCATCGCGGTCGGCCGAGGCCACGACGTCTACGCCGGATCACTGTCGACCGGCGGTATCTGGAAGGGTGACCTCCGCAGCGGCGAAGGTGAGATTCTGGTGGCCGGGGTGCCCGGCACGCTGTCGGTCGGACTGGCGTTCGACGATCGTTCGGGCAACCTGTTCGTGGCCGGTGGCTCGGGCGGAACCGGCACCATCTACGACGGTGACACCGGCGCGCTGATCGCCCAGCTCGACCTGGCCCCCGGGTTCATCAACGACGTGTTCGTGACCCGGAACGCCGTCTACTTCACGAACTCGTTCGCCCCCGAGTTCTATGTGGTACCGCTCGACGCCAAGGGTGACGTTGCCGGGCCGGTCGCCACCATTCCACTCAGCGGCGACTTCGTGTTCGTTCCCGGTGACTTCAACGCCAACGGCGTCGTCGCCACCGCCAACGGCTCGACGCTGATCGTGGCGGGCTCGGCGGCGCAGGAGTTGTACACGGTCGATCCGATGACCG
>JAOUGG010000937.1 GCA_029857855.1 Acidimicrobiia bacterium
CGGTGGCGGCGTCGTCGAGGGCGGCGAGTTGATCCTCGAGCACCGGCTTGGCCAGATCGCCCCACACCTGCCGCTCCCAGCGAGGCCCCCGTCCGGGTGTGCCCCGGCCGTCGGTCACCAGCACGGCGTAGCCCTGGTCGGCGAACCACTGCGAGACGAGATGGGAGTTGTGGGTCTTGAGAACCCGTTGGGCGTGTGGCCCGCCGTAGGGGTCGAGCAGGACCGGCAGGGGTTCGTTGCCCTCGTAGTCGGTGGGGAAGAACAGCGCGGACTCGAGCCGGTCGGCGCCAAGTTTGTAGAAGAGTGGCGTGGCCTTGATGGGCGGACGGATCGAAAGGTCGTCGATGAAGCCGATCGGGTTGCCGAGCACAGGATGAGGACGGGAGCCGTTTTCGGCCTCGGGTTCGATGAGTGGCCGAATGGCGATCTCGACGCCGTCCGAGGTCGGTCGGGTGGTCGACACCGCGACCACGGCCAGGGGTTCCTGATCGTCGGATTCGGCGGCCCCGTCGGAGTTGCTCGGGCGGACCCCCAGCGATGCGCTGTGCACGCCCGCATTGTTGGTGAGCGGAATGGGAGCCGGCCGTTTGCCGGACCCGCCCGACGTCAGGTCGACCAGGAACAGATGGATTTCGGTCGGCTCGGTCCAGGCACTGATCAACGCGTGGCGGTCGACCACACCGACGATCGACTGGACCTGAACAGCCTCGTCGGTGAGTGCCCGGCCGTCGAGCATCAGAGCGCGGCAGCCGGGGTGGCTGTCGGGCACGCCGGGCCGGTGCAGCGGGACCAGATCCTCGATGGTGAGCAGGCCGTGTTCACACGGCGTCGGCGACGACGGGATCAGCTCGACCCAGGTGTCTTCCTGGATGCGTCGACGCTCGCTGAGTTTCAGCGTGTCGAGGTCGAGCGCGGCGATCGAGACCTCGAGCTGATCGCGGGTCTGGCGCACGACCAGCGGCGCATGCCCCTTCGACCACACGACATCCGCCAGGTACTCGTAGGCCCCCCGGTCGGACCAGAACACACGCTGGAGCTTCGGTTCCGGATCGTCGGAACGGAGGTCGGGCAGATCGGAGATGTCGATGAGGTAGAGGTCGACGTCGGAGTTGATCGTTCCCGCCGCCGGGTAGCGAAGCTCGGTCGGTGCCTTGTCGGGATGGGCGGGATCATGGACCCACCACTGATCGACCGGGGTTTCATCCACCCGGGTCACGACGAGGGCGTCGCTGTCGGGGCTCCACCAGAACCCCCGCTGACGCTGCATCTCCTCCGCCGCGATGAAGTCGGCCTTGCCGAACGACACCAGCGGATCGGGGCTGTGGGCCAGCACCCGATCGGAGCCGGGGCGGGTGAGATCGACCATGCGGAGCGCGTTCTCGCTCTGCGGTCCGGCTGACACGTACGCCACGTAGCGGCCGTCCGGGCTGAGCCGGGGATCGAACACGGGGCCTTCGACGAGCGGGGTCGAGACGTCATGGGTCAGGAGGTCGAGCACGAACAGCGCTCCGGCCAGGGTGAAGCAGGCTTTGGTCCCGGCGGCGTCGACCGAGTAGGAGACGATGCCGGACGCCGACTCGCGGGCTCGCTCCCGGCGGGCCTTCTCGGCCGGTGAGGCCTCGCTCTCGTCACCGAGCGTTAGCAGCTTGGGGCAGGCCAGACGTTTGTCCTTGCCCGACTCGAGGTCGATCTGCCATAGGCACATGGCCGGATCCCTGCCGTCGTGCGAGCGAAGGTACAGGACCCTGGTGCCATCCGCGATGACGGAGACGTTTCGGGGAACGCCGATGGAGAATCGTTGACTCCGGGCGTAGGCGGCCGGAAAGTCATCGGTGGAGGTGGTGGGCGATGGCGTGTGGCTGTCGGCGGAACCAGCTCCTGCGGAGTCCCTGGCTGAGTTCACAGCTCCAACCTAGCGCTAGATGGGCGACCGGCAGTAGTCTCCAATGCCGTTAGCTATCGATCCGTAACCAGCCATCGCCACGGGACCTGCGTTTGGCCGAACTCGACGGGATTCGACCGCCGAATCGGGCCGCTGAATCGGGCCGCTGAATCGGACCGCCGGATCGCACCGTCAGATTCGGGCGACTCCGAGTTCGCGGA
>JAOUGG010000148.1 GCA_029857855.1 Acidimicrobiia bacterium
CCCGCTACATCGCGGGCGACGCCCTGCTGACCGCCGCCAGCGGCCCTATGCAGGATCTTCGAGATGCGCTGGGCGAGACGGTTTCGATGAGCCGGCGTGTCGGCCTCGGTCGGGTCTGTGTGCAGGAGTACCCGAGCCCTCAGAATCTACGGCTCGTGCTCGGGCTCGGTGAGCCCGGGCCGCTCCACGCCGGTGCCAGCGGTGTGCTTCTCTACGCCCACCTACCGGAGGCCGAGCGCCGGCGTGTCGCCGAGGCCGGTCTGCCCCGCTACACCGCCCTCACCCCGACGTCATTTGATGAGCTCGAGGCCGAGGCCGATCTGATCCGTGAACGGGGCTGGGCGATGAGTCGCGGCCAGAAGACGGCCGGAGCGTTGGCCGTTGCGGTGCCCGTGCGATCGCCCGGTCCGTCGGGGGACGTCGTCGCCCTCGGGCTGTTCGGTCCCGAGCTTCGAGCCTCGACTGAATCCGATCGTCAGGCCTGGCTCGACGCCCTTCTCCGCTGCGCCGACGACATCACCGCGGCCCTCGCCCGGTAGGCGCCGATCCGGGAAGTCGGTGTGCGGGCTGGAGGCAAGACTGCCGGCCCGGCTTGACAATCGGGTCGACGTCCTGCATCATTTCCGATAGTTAGAAACTGTGTTTCAACAGTTGGAACACAGTTCGCTTGACAAGGGGGAGCCATGATGAAGACATCGCTACGCCGACTGTTCGCGAAGAGTTGTGCCGCGCTGCTCGTACTGTCGTTGATCGCCGCCGCCTGCGGATCCGACGGCGGCGGAGACGACGCCACCGGGGGCGACGGTGAAACCGTGCAGCTCGTTGCGGTCAACGGGTCGAGCGAGGACTTCATAGCCCTCGTTTCAGTCGCCGCCTGGGAGATCCTGGCCGAGGACGGCATCGAGGTCGAACAGCGCTTCCTGGAGGAGGCGTCGACCGCCATCCAGGCCGTGACCCGAGGCGACGCCCAGATCGCCACCAACATCGGCGTCAACGTCGGCGTTCCCGCCGTCGACGCCGGAGCCGACATCGTCGACGTCGTCGCCACCCAGCGACCGACCTGGGCGCTTGCCGTGGAGCCGAGCATCGAGTCGTTCGCCGACCTCGAAGGCAAACGCCTTGCCGTCCACGGTGAGGCCTCCTTCACCCGGGCGGTGTCGCAGTACTTCAGCCAACTCCACGGCTTTCAGTACGAGGAACTGATCATCCCCGGATCCGAGGTTCGAGCCGAGGCACTGGCGCAGGAACAGATCGACGCCTCGGTCATCGACCTCCCCGACATCGTCCAGCTGTCGAAGACCTACCCCGGCTCGTTCAAGGTGCTCAGCACCATCGGCGAGGAGTTCCCCGATCTGATCGAGCAGGATATCTGGCTGGATCGGGCCTGGGCCGAGGAGAATCCGGAGCTGGCGACAAAGGTGGTCAGCGCCATCGTGCAGGCCATGCGGAAGCTGACCAGCGATTCCGACTACGCGCTCAGCCTGGCCGAGCAACGCCTCCCCGACATGGATCGAGACGTGCTCGAAGAACTGGTGAACGAGTACGCCGATCGTGGCCTGTGGCCGGCCGACGGCTTGTTGACCCCCGAGCGTGCGCTCTCGACCCTCACCTTCTTCAACGACGTCGGCGAGATCGAGATCGACGTGCCCACCGACGAGGCCGGGCTCGACAAGTACTTCGACTTCTCCTATCTCGACGCGGCTCTGACCGAACTCGACGGCTGATCCAATCGGGCGGTCGATGAGCCTGCATGGCGACATCATGACGACAACTGCAGAGCGCCCGACCGCTTCACCGAAGTCGTCGTTCTCCGAGCGATTCGGCGCCGACTTACCACGGATAGGAGTCGGCGCCGGGTCGCTTGCGGCGGGGGCGATCGTATGGGACCTCTACGCCCGCTCGGCCGACCCGCTGTTCGCCCCGAGGGCCTCCTCGATCTGGACGGCGTTCGTCGGCCTGCTCGGCGACCCGGAGTTCTGGCGGTCCTACGCCACAACGCTGCGTCCGTTCCTCTGGGGCTGGGTGGCGGCCATGGCGGTCGGGCTCACGTTCGGTCTCATCATCGGCATGAGCTCGACGATCCGGGCGCTCGCCGGACCGCACCTGTCGTTCTTCAACGCCCTGCCGGTTTCCACGCTGGTACCGGCGATCGTCATCGCCTTCGGAATCGACACCGTGGCCCGCTCCACGGTGGTGTTCCTGTTCGCGGTCATCGAGGTCACGCTCACCGCCGCCTCCGGCGTCCAGTACGTCGACCGGGATCTGCTCGACATGGGTCGATCGTTCGGTTTGGGTCGGGTGCGGCGGTTCACCCGCATAATTCTCCCCGGATCGGCCCCGGCCATCGCCGCCGCCGTCCGCATCGGTACCGCCCGGGCCGTGGTGGGCATGGTGGTCATGGAACTGCTGCTGGTGTCGGTTGGTGTCGGCAAACTGATCAGCCGCTACCGCGACGGGTTCGACGCGCCTCGGCTCTACGCCGTCGTACTCTCCCTGGCCGTGTTCGCACTGTTCGTCAACGGGCTCATGCGGTTCGTCGAGGGCCGGGCCCAACCCTGGAGGGATGACGAAGCATGATCGACATCAACGGCGTCTCGATGACGTTCGAGCGTGACGGTGTTCCCTTCACGGCGCTGGACGGTATCGATCTGACGATCGCCGACGGCGAGTTCGCCTCGATCATCGGGCCGTCGGGCTGCGGCAAGACCACGCTGCTCAAGATCATCGCCGGGCTCGTCGACCCGACAGCGGGAACCGTGACCGTCGACGGGACCGTGATCGACGGGCCGGGACCCGAACGGGCGCTGGTCTTCCAGAACTTCGTGCTCCTGCCGTGGGCCACGATCCTCGACAACACCGCATTCGGCCTGGAAGCCCGAGGGGTGGGCAAGGAGGAACGGCGGCGCATCGCCCGGGAGCAGCTGGCTCGGATGGGTCTCTCAGGCTTCGAGCAGCACTATCCGCGCGAGCTGTCGGGCGGGATGCAGCAGCGGGTCGGCATCGCCCGGGCCTTGGCGGTTGATCCCTCCAATCTCCTGATGGACGAACCGTTCGGTGCGCTCGATGCACTGACCCGTCAGCTGATGCAGAAGGATCTCCTCGACCTCTGGGAGGAGGACGAGGAGCGGACCGCGGCCTTCGTCACCCACTCGATGGACGAGGCCGTCTATCTGTCTGACCGCATCGTGTTGATGAACACCCGCCCCGGTCGGATCGAGGAGATCATCGACGTGCCGTTCCCACGGGAGAATCGGGCCGACGTCGTGTCGCAGGCCGACTACAACGAGTTCACCCGCTACCTGTGGTCGCGTCTCGAGGGCATGCAGCGGGACGACATGGCAACCCGGGGAGCCGCCGGATGACGGAGCCGCTCTCCGCCTTCCGCTCCGTCGCCCTCGGGACGGTCTCGGTGATCGGCGCGCTCCTGTTGTGGGAGCTCGTCGGCGTGGCCGACGTGTCCTCCGCCTTGCCGCCGTTCCACAACGTGGCGTTGGCCTTCGTGGATCTGCTCTCGAGCGACGCCTTCCAGGAGAGCGTCTGGTTCACGCTCAGGGCCATCGCCATCGCCTTCCCGCTCACCGTTGCCGCCGGGCTGATCATGGGCTTACTGATGGGCCTTGTTCGACCGCTGCGGTGGATGTTCGATCCCTACATGACCCTCGCTCTCTCGGTGCCGCTGGTGGCCATCATCCCGATCCTGATCAACCTCTTCGGGTTCGGCAGGCTCACCATCATCGCCGTGATCGTGGTCTACACGTTGCCGGTGGTGGTGGTGAACACGGTGGCCGGCTTCGATAGCGTCGACCCCGACCAGGTGGCGATGGCCCGGTCCTTCGGGGCCTCCCGACTTCTGCTGTTGCGACGGGTGCTGCTGCCCACGGCCGCTCCGCTCGCCGCCTCCGGTGTGCGCCTGGCCGCCGGTCGGGCCATCAAGGGAGCGATCGTCGGCGAACAGATCGTCGGTCTGGTCGGCATGGGCGGGCTGATCCAGCGGTTCGGCGGAGCATTCGCCGTGGAGGACCTGTACGCCGCCATCGTGTTCGTCGGCATCCTCGGCATCGTCGTGGTCAACCTGCTGACCCGACTGGAACGGCGGGTACCGGCATGACCGATGCGCCGCTCGACGGGATCGTCGTTGCCGACTTCTCACGGGTGCTGGCCGGACCGTTGAGCACGATGGTGCTGGCCGATCTCGGTGCCACCGTGATCAAGGTCGAGCACCCGGAGGGGGGCGACGACACCCGGGTCTGGGGCCCGCCGTTCGTGGGCGACGACGCCGCCTACTTCCTCGGGGTCAACCGCAACAAGCGATCGTTGACCCTCGATCTGACCGACCCCGACGATGTCGAGCTGGCTCGCCGCCTGATCGCCCGCTCCGATGTGCTGGTCGAGAACTTCCGGCCCGGCGTCATGGAGCGGTTCGGTCTCGGCTACGACGACCTGCGGGCGGCCGACCCGGGTTTGGTGTACTGCAGCGTGATCGCCTTCCTCTCCGACGAGGCGCCGGGCGACGCGGGCTACGACCTGTTGATGCAGGCGCTGTCGGGCTTCATGTCGATCACGGGTGAACGTGGCGGCGGGCCGGTGAAGATCGGCTCGGCCATCCTCGACGTGGTTGCCGGGCTCTACCTCACCGTCGGTCTGCTCGCCGCCCTGCGGGATCGGGATCGAACCGGCCTCGGCCGCCACGTCGAGGTCGGGTTGTTCGACGCCTCGATCTCGGCGCTGGCCAACCAGGCCGGCAACGCGCTGCTTGGCGGTCTCGTGCCCACCGCACTCGGTACCGAGCACCCGAGCATCGTCCCGTACCAGGTGTTTCCCGCCGCCGACGGGGGACTGGCCCTGGCCGCCGCTAACGACAAACTGTTCCGACGAACCTGCGAGGCGCTCGGACGAGGCGACCTGGCCACCGATCCCGACTACGTTGACAACGCCCACCGGGTCGCGAACCGCGACCGACTGGTGGCTGCGCTCTCCGCCGTCTTCGGCACCGGGTCGGTCGCCCACTGGGTCGAGGTGTTGAGCGCCGCCGGCGTGCCCGCCGCCGCTGTTCGCACCCTCGACCAGGTCTTCGAATCACCCGAGGGGCGTTCAACCGTGGTCACGGTCGATGACGACGAACGGGGCGATCTCCGCCTGGTCCGCAGCCCCTGGCGAGGTATCGGGCTCGCCGCCGATCAGCACCGGGCACCGCCTCGCCTCGGTGAGCACACCGACGATGTGCGAGCATGGCTCGCAACGGAAGGGGATCCATGACCGCATCAAGCGACTCCGACTCTGCAGGCGCCGCCGGTCGACACTGGGACGGGCTCGACGTGGTCGATCTGCACGTCCACTACTACACCGACGACTACGTCGAGGCGGTGCGCAACTCCAACCGCATCGGCACCTACCGGCGTGGCGACGGTCGCCTGGTGGCCACCTGGCGGAGCGGCGTCGCGCTGACCGTCGTCGACCCGCACCCGGGCCCGGCCCAGCGCCTGGAGATGATGGACGAGGTCGGTATCGACATGCAGGTCCTGTCGATCCCGTCACCAAACGCCTATTTTCTCGATCCCGAGGAGGCCGATCCGTTCTCCCGGCGGATCAACACCGAGTTCGCCGAGATCGTGCGGGCCCACCCGGACCGGTTCGGGGCGCTCGCCATGGCCCCGCTGCAGGATCCGGTGCGAGCCATGGGCGTGGTCGATCACGCCGTCGACGATCTGGGCATGTACGGCGTGCACATCCTGTCGAACATCGACGGCATGCCGCTGGATGACCCGGCCCTCGACCCCTTCTGGGAGGCGGCCGACGATCGGTCGCTCCTCGTGTACGTCCATCCGACCGTGCCCGATGCTCCGCACCTCGACCGGCAGGCTCTGTCGATCGCCGTCGGCTTCTTCAACGAGACACCACTGACGGTCGCCCGCTTGGCGTACTCGGGCCATTTCGAGCGGTGGCCCAACATACGTTGGGTGTTTTCCCACCTCGGCGGCACCTTGCCGATGCTGCTCGCCCGGCTGGATTCCTACTGGCGACAGTTCGAGGACTGTCGGGAGAATGCGCCGAAGCCCCCGTCGGCCTACGCCCGGGATCTCGTGTTCGACACGGCGTCGAAGTCGGAACCGTCGTTGTGCTGTGCCGCCGAGGTGCTCGGCACCGATCGGCTGGTCTTCGGTACCGACTATCCGCACGTGCCCGGTGGCTCGGAGCCGTATCTCGAGGCGCTGAGCTGCCTCGGCATATCGGGCTCTGATATGGCCGATCTCCTCGGTGGGCGGGCACGGCGGCTGCTCGACGGACAACGAATCTGAACGGAGATCGACGCCATGGTGGAACAGAGCAACGAGTTCGAACGCCCCGACGGTGACATGAGCGACCTGATCGCCGCTCGTCGAGCCGTCCATCACGAGGTCACGGCGAGCCCGTTCGGACCCGACGACGAGATCGGGATGCTCAACCTCATCACGCCCGAGTTGAGTTCGGCCGTTCTCGCGGCCGCCGACAC
>JAOUGG010000939.1 GCA_029857855.1 Acidimicrobiia bacterium
TTCCCCTGGCGCCGCGGCCCTATCACGTCGTCGTGCTGTCCGATCACGGTCAGACCCAGGGCTCGACCTTCCGGCAACGATTCGGCGAATCCCTCGAGGAGCTGGTCGGTCGGCTGACCCGGGAGACAGCCATCCTGGCTCCCGTCCTGGCCGGCGAGGGATGGAACAACGTCAGCGGCGTGTTGACCGAGGCGGCAGCCGACGACTCGGTGCTCGGTCGGACCGTCGCCGCGGCCACCCGGAGCCGCACCGAGGACGGTGAGGTGTTGCTGGGCCCGTCCACCGCGTCCGCAGCCCGTCCCGGCGTCGACGAGATCGTCGTGCTCGCATCCGGCAACCTGGGCCTGATCTCTATTGCCGACCTTCCCGGCCGGGCGACACGACAGCAGATTGATGCGCTGTACCCGGGCCTGATCGACGGGCTCCGAACCCACGACGGGATCGGCTTCATCCTCGTACGCGACCAGCTCCTCGGCGACCTGGTCCTGGGCGGCGATGGGGTTCACCACCTTGCCGACGACCGGGTCGAGGGCGTCGATCCGCTGAAGCCATTCGGTCCGAACGCCGCCGATCACCTCCGCCGGACGAGCAGCTTCACCAACTGTCCGGATCTCATCGTGAACAGCTTCTACGATCCTGAGACCGAGGAGGGGGCTGCCTTCGAGGAGCTGATCGGATTCCACGGCGGTTTGGGGGGCAGGCAGACCATGCCATTCGTCCTGGCGCCGACGGCGCTCCGTCCACCTACCCTGCCCCTTGTCGGAGCACGGTCGATCCACCTGCTGTTCAAGTCATGGCTGGATCAGCTGCACGGAGGTTCGGCTGGAGGATGACGTCGACCGACGGCGACGTCCACGACCGTCGATCGATCGGGTTCCATCTGACCCGATACGGTCGTTGACCGGCCGCGCAGTCGTCTGCTAGCCTGTCGTCGCTTGGGGCCGGTCGGCCTCGGCGTTTCAAGGCGCGTTGTAACAATCCTTCGTGGTCGGTCGGCCACAGGTATGGCAAGGGAGCAATTCTATGTTTGCGGCATTCGGTACGGGTCAGGTTCTCTGGTCGATCTTCTGGTTCTTCCTGTTCTTCATGTGGATCCTGCTGGTGTTCAACATCCTCACCGACATCTTCCGCAGCGACGACCTCTCGGGTGTGTCCAAGGCCATCTGGCTGGCCTTCGTGGTCTTCCTGCCCTACCTTGGCGTCTTCGTGTACCTGATCGCCCGGGGCGACAAGATGGGCATGCATCAGGTCAAGGCGGCCCAGGCTCAGGAGGCGGCCGTTCGTGACTACATCCGCTCCGCAGCGGCCGGTTCGTCGTCCGCCGACCAGCTTGCGTCACTGGCCGACCTCCATTCTGCGGGAAAGCTCAGCGACGCGGAGTACGAGCAGGCCAAGCGTCGCGTCCTTGCCGACTGAGTGTTGGCGTAACGGCCAACGTCCGGCGGTCTGTCGTCAGTGACCACGCCGGAGATCGAGTCCTCGGGACCCGACGTGGCTGCTGATGGTTCTCGGCTTCCGAGGAGACTCATTTTCGCCGCACCGGCCGAGGACCCGCGAGCGCGTCGGCCGGTCGACGCGTTCGTGCTGGCGCTGTGCATCGTTGTGGCGATGCTCAGTCTTTGGACCCATCGGACTCCGAGCGAGTTCGACGTCCGAGTGCTCGATGCGCTGGCCGGACGTCTTCCCGGTTGGCTTTCGGCGACGTTTGCCTTCGGGTTCGCCCTGGGCGGGCTCTACTCGCTTGGCTTGTTGATTGCCATCGCCGTGCTCGGCACGGCTCGTCGGGCCGTTGCCCGTGACATGGCCCTGGCTGCTGCGCTCGCGGCCGGTGTGGCTGTCCTCCTGGCGTGGCTGGCCGGCGGGCGCTTCCCCGATCTTCTTCCCGAAGTATCCAGCGGCGACGGCTCGCCGTCCTACCCCGTCCTCCGGCTGTCGTTCGCCTTTGCCCTGCTCACCGTGGCCGGTCCCTACCTGTCCTTGCCGATGCGGACGGTCGGCCGGCGACTGCTGGCCGTCATGGTCCTGTCCGCCGTTGTGCTGAGCTACGGTACGATCTCGTCGGTGCTCGGGGGGATCGCCGTCGGGATCGGCTGCGCAGCCG
>JAOUGG010000940.1 GCA_029857855.1 Acidimicrobiia bacterium
AGGGCTGGGAGGCAATGACGAGGTCGTAGTCGGCCCGGGGTTCGCCGGGCCGGGGGATGACGGCGTCGAGGGCGAAGGTCTGATCGGCCCGGTGGATGACCAGGACGGTGGGGGTGACGTAGAGCGGATTGCCGGTCTTTGCGCTCGGTCGGACCTGCCAGTGCTCGGTGAGGAAGTCGTCGAGGTCGCGGAGCTGTTCGCCGAATTCGTGCGAGCCTGTGCCGGTGAGTTCGGCGTGGTGGAAGACGAGGACCTCCTGCTTGTCCGTGGAGTTGGGCCACAGAATGGGGGCCTCGGAGTAGTGGAGGTTGGTGAGGGCGATGACGGTCTGGGGGTGCTCGACGAGGCGGTCGGGCAGTTTGTCGAGGGTCAGGCGGATGTCCTCGAGGCTGATCTCCTTGCCGGCCACGAAGAAGGGCATGGTGGGAAACTGCTGGTGCATGGCCCGGAGCAGGTGGGCGAGCACGGTGCCGTCGCCGACGCCGGCGTCGAACAGGCGGAAGGACGGTGGTTGCGGTCGCAGCCCGTCGAGTTCACGCCCGGCCCGCTCCGCCACCCGCCACTTCTCGTCGCAGGTGGTGACGAAGGTCAGGTACTTCTGGCGGTTGTCGTAGAACCGGAAAGGGCGTGGTTCGGTGGCGTCGGCGGTCATTCATTGCGATGCTATCGAGGTCGGCAGGAACCTATCGGGTTCAGCGCTCAGGGCGAAAACCGCCATGCTCAGCAAGCTCGTCGACCAGGCGGCGATGTCGACGAGCTCGCCCGACGATCCATCCTCTTGTGGACTTCGGCATGACACCGATCCGGTATCGCCCACGGGCCGGCTTGACGACGCGGCCTTTGCGAACCTCCCACCGGAGCGCATCGGCCACCGCCTTGTTGCCCGAACCGGTGAAGACGAATCCCCGCTTCTCGAGGACGGCAGCCAAGTCTCTCGGCGACATCGTCTGCCTCCGCTCCGCCAGCTCGGCAACGGCGAGATATCGGAGCTCCTCGGACCCCACGCGCGTCGGGTCACGGCGCGCCGCCCTCGTCAACACATAGAAGTCACGCCTTCCGTTCTGATGCTCTACCGCCATGGCATCAGTTTGCCCATGCCCGATGACAGCCAAGAATTTCGCTGCAACGGCTGAACGGCCACCAATCGAAGCCAACGCACCCGCAGAGGCGAACAGCACGGAACAGCGTGGCAATAGCACGAATGTACCAACGAGATCTGTCCTTGGTACAGTTGCACCATCAGCTCGGTACCGCTTCTCGATCCGCCCGAGGTCGACCTCGAGGCGCTACGCACCTACCGGCTCGCGCGGGTGCGTCAGCAGATGGCGGCCGCCGACGTGGCGCTGGCGGTGCTGACCAACCCGGTCAGCCTACGGTACGCCGCCGATTGGCGGGAGTATCAGACCTTCCAATCCCACCTCCAGACTTACACGTTGTTCGTCCCCGTCGAGGGCCCGCTGACTCTCCACGGTGCCTACGCCACCGACCATCCCGTGGTCGACGAGTTCGCCCCGACCCACGGCCTCAACGTGTTCGACGGCGGCGTATCGACGGCCGATCTGGCCGACCGCGCCCGGCGGTTCGCCGACGATGTGAAGCGCCGAGCCGGTGCCGCCCAGCGGGTGGCGGTCGAGGCCATGAGCCCCCTCGTGGTCCAGGCCCTGGAGCGAACCGGCCTCCACGTGGTCGACGGCGCTCCGATCGTCGAGGCGGCCAAGTACGTCAAGTCGGCTGAGGAACTCACCTGCATCCGCCACTCCATTGCGGTGGCCGAGGCGGCTCTCGACGGCATGCGGGCCGCGGCCCGACCGGGCACCACGGAGAACGAGGTGTTCGCCGTGCTCCACCAGACCAACATCGCCAACAACGGCGACTGGATCGAGGGTCGCATGCTGTGCAGCGGCCCTCGCACCAATCCGTGGTACCAGGAGGCGTCCGACCGCTCGATCGAGGCCGGTGACCTCCTGGCCGTCGACACCGACATGGTCGGTCCGTTCGGCTACGGGGCCGACATCTCCCGCACCTGGTTGGTGGGCGACACACCAACGGCCGAGCACCGGGACCGCTATCAACGAGCCCACGCCCAGATCACGCGCCACG
>JAOUGG010000941.1 GCA_029857855.1 Acidimicrobiia bacterium
GTTCGTAGCGTTCCTCGAACAGCACCACGATCCAGGGCGCGACCTCGAGGAACTCCTTGTGCCAGTCGGTGCCGAGTGGAGCGAGCGCCTCCTGCCATTCGTCGTTCATACGGTTGTCGAGGTAGTTGACCCGCTCCTCGGTCTCTGCGGCCTCCCGTATCCGGGCCTTCAGGTCGGCCGAGCGCACGGCCACAAACCGCCAGGGTTGTTTGTGGGCACCCGATGGGGCGGTCGACGCCGCCTCGATCGCCAGATCGATCAGTTCGACCGCAACGGGCTCGTCGCTGAACATGCGCACGCTGCGCCGACGTTGCATCAGCTCGAGGAACGCTTCGCCCCGGCGCCGTTGTTCGCCGGCGTCGAGCCGGTCGAAGTCGAGTTCGACGAAGCGGTGGGCAGCCGCCAGCTCCGGTGACGGGTACGGGTGGTCGTACAAGGGGGGTTCGGGCCGGTTCGGGCTGTTCGAGGTCACCCCAACAGTGTGAAGCGGCCGACCCCGATTGCGGCGAAAAACGCAAGACGTCGGATGATTGTGAGTCGCCACGCAATCATCCGACGTCTGGAGGGCATCCCCTCCAACTGCCAATGCGCCGACTCGTGTCGCCACGAGATCGCCATCGGATAAACCAGTTGAGCACAGGCAACGAGTCGTTGACGTCGTGGAAAACCACATTTCGGTCCCGGCGCTTGGAGGGTTACCGAGGGGTCGTCCCACAACCTTCCCTGGGGCGCCGCGGTCGATGATCGGGCAAAAATCAGCTATCTTCACCACAAGGCGCGGAAAGGGGCGGACTACACCCACATGGGTCCCACGATCGACGATCCAACGACAGTTTTTCTCCGGTACCTGACCGAGAACGATGCCGCCCCCGGCTCGGGGGGCACGACAGTCACCACGGCTGTCCGTTTGGTGCCGCCGCCACCCGATGACGACGCCGACGAGACACAGCGAGCCGACTACCTCATCAGGCTGTTCGCCTCCCTGTCGGTCGCATGCCGACGGGCCGATCTCACGTCGGCCGACGCCATCTGCGAACAGATTGCGACGTTCGGCTCACGGGATCAACCGGAGCTGGTCGAGCTGGCCCGCTCGATGGTGGCCCAATGCCGGGGCGACTACCGGCAGGCGGAGGCACTCCTCACGGCCTGCCTCCGGCGGCCCCACACCTACGATTCGCTGACGCGACCGGTTGCGCTCACCGAGCGGGCCACGCTGAGGATGCTCCTCGGATTGCTCGATGCCGCCTTGACGGATCTGACCGAGGCCGAGAAATACGGCGCCTCCCTCCTGAGCCTCCACGGGCTGGCCGTGAAGTCGCTGATCCACTGGTGGCGGGGCGACGAAGCACAGGCCATCGAGGCGTTGGAACAGGGCCCTCGCCATCTGATCAGAGGGCTCGATCTGGGAGTCGTCTGGTATGCGCTGGCCGCCGAGTTCGTGCGGAACGGTCGCCTGTTCGCCGAGGATCTCGGTCGCCAGCACGACTGCCTGGCCCGCGATTTCTGGGACGCCCGGGCCTCCCATTCAGCGCCGATGTACCTGGCCATTCTCGGCCCGCACATGATCCGCCACGAGATGGAGATCGGCAACGACGTCACCCCGCTGCTGGAGGAGTTTCGTGCGGCGGCGGTGCCCGACTCGGCCGCGGCCCGGGCGTTCAACTGGTGCGTGGCCCTGGTCGAACACGACGTCGATCTCCTGGCCGAGGCGGCGGATCGGTACCGCGACGAGGGCATCCTGCTGGCCGCCATCCAGACCTATCGGGATGCGGCCGGTGCCGCCGGGTCGCCGGAGGCGCAGGAACGGTTCATCCGCCGGGGCCGGTTGATCTACGAGCGTCTGTCCCGAGCCATCAAGGTGAGGTCCCGCCCGGATCTGCCCGACTCGCTGGCCCGGGCGTTGACCGACGCCGAGCAGAACGTGGTGGCGGTCGTGGCCCAGGGTCTCAGCAATCGTGAGGCGGCCGAACTCCTGAGCTGCTCGGTGCGCACGGTCGAGTCGCACCTCACGAGCACCTACCGAAAGCTCGGCATCAAGCGTCGAACACAACTCGCCGTGCTGATCGCCCAGGCGAAGATGGAGTCCTAGCTCCCGTAG
>JAOUGG010000943.1 GCA_029857855.1 Acidimicrobiia bacterium
CCTATCTCGCCCAGCGTCTTTCGAGCTGATCGCGCCCCGGGTGAATTCCCGCCGGACGGGTGAAAACCGGTGGCCAAATCCTCGGATGGGACGCTAGCCTGTCTTGGTGCCGTCTTTCGGGGATGGTGTAATTGGCAACACATCTGGTTCTGGTCCAGTCATTGGGGGTTCGAGTCCTCCTCCCCGAGCAAGTTGATCGTCGGATTCGCCGCCTCCCGGAAGGCGGAAATCCGATGGATCGATGGCAAAGCGGTTGCGTGGATCGTTCGGTCCGCTATGCTCCGCTGAGCATTCCAAGCCCCGTTCGTCTAGCGGCCTAGGACGCTGGCTTCTCATGCCAGTAGCACGGGTTCAAATCCCGTACGGGGTACCACTCCAGATCTGCGATGCGATGGCGGTTGCTGTCGGCTGCGACCGCTGAGAGGAACGGGAATGGAGTCAGCGTTTGAACGTGTCGCCGGCTGACTCGAGCCCGATCGCGGCCTCACGGGCATCGAGCGAGGCCAGCGTCTGGCTCACCGTCGAGACCGCGGACTCCTGGTAGGAGAATCCCAGACCGGACAGGAACTCCGGGGCGAGTTCGGTTCCGACATCAGGCACGATCAGCTCGAATCCCCGATCGTCGGCGTCGGCGCCGAGGAAGTCGAGCGTGCGGATCGCGTCGCCGTCACCGGCGGCTGCGTGGCGGAACAGGTCGGCCGGCGGCTTGATGTACTCGATTGACAGATCCTGGATCGCTCGCCACGAGGCCCAACCGCCGTCGAAGTTGGCAACGACCACCGACACGTCCATCGACGCCGCGTCGTCCACGAAACGCCGCACCGACGGCTGCGATCCTTTGGCGGTCTCGGCGTCAGGATGAGCGTCCGGTTCGGTCACCAGTGCGCCGGCATCAATCTCCAGCACGAGGCGGCTCGGAGGAATCCGATGCTGCTCCAGCACCGGGAAGATGCGCTGGGCGAACGAACGGGCCCGTCCGGCCTCGGCCGTGATCGGGAGCGTAACCCGGAGCTGGGCAGACGTGCCCGAGAACAGCGGGCCGATCTGTCCGGCCAGCCAGATCTCCAGCATCGCCCGCTCCGAGGAGGTGAGATCGTCAAGGTTGATGGTGTGCACCGAGCCGTCGGAAAGCGGCTGGAGACCTGGCTCGAGCCGCAGCCACAGCCACTCGGGTGTCGGCCGGCCGACCGGTTCAAGGCGGTGGGACAGCACGACGAGCCGCTCGTCGTCGTCAGCTCCGATCAGCCCGTTGGCCGGTTCGTGCTCGGGTACGCCTTCCGCCGGATCGGCGAGCGCCCGGCGATCGGCGATCGACGGCGAATCGACGCCGCCCCGATGCTCAACGAACGACAACTGGCGTTTGTGGGCTTTGGCGAGAGCCGCCTCCGCGTTCAGCCACACCTCCTGGGTCAGCCCCCGAGCGGCACCGGAGATCAGGCGGGGCCGATCCATGAGATCCGACACGTCGATCGGGCTGACCAGATCGGCGATCTGCAGTGCCTGGCCGCCGGGACGGTCGGTCCATGGGGCTCGGCCGTCGGCTTCGCTCTCGTCGAGCCATTCGTCGAGGGCGGCCTGCAGAGCGGTGCTGACCGGAGCGACCCAGCGGTGGGTCGTGTCGTTGGTTCGGGCCAGGATCGCCAGTCGACCGTTGCCGAGGGACGCGACGTGCGTCGACGGGCTCGCGAAGTCGATGAGGCGTCGGGCGAGCCGGGGGAGCAGGCTCGAGTATTCGTTGCCAACCGGTTTGATCTCGAACAGGGCGATGGCGAACGGATCGCGATCGAGATCGGCCTGAATGACCTGCTGCTCGAAGTGATCGAGGTCGGGCAGGAGCGAGTCGTAGCGTTCGGCTTCCACACAGTACAAGTCGGCCGGAGCGGCGTTTTGCTGAAGCTTCCTGGGCGATACTACCCAGCGATGTCGACTACTCGGCTGTCATGGGGACGTCGACCCAGATCGGAACCGTGCCGGTGGCGGCGTCGAACTCGCGGAGCCACACCTCGTAGAACAGCGGGTCGACGAAGTCGTCGGGGTGGAAGCCGGGCAGCAGGCTGACGGTGAGGTTGCCCAGCAGTTCGAACGCGAAAACCAG
>JAOUGG010000944.1 GCA_029857855.1 Acidimicrobiia bacterium
CCGCACGGCGACCGGTCCGACACCGGGGCCGCCACCGCCGTGGGGGATGCAGAACGTCTTGTGCAGGTTGAGGTGGCTGACATCGGACCCGAAGGCGCCGGGCTTGGCCACCCCGAGGAGGGCGTTGAGGTTCGCACCGTCGGTGTAGACCTGGCCGCCCGCGTCATGCACCATTCGGCACACGTCACCAACGGTGTGTTCGTAGACGCCGTGGGTCGACGGGTAGGTGATCATCAGCGCGGCCAAGGTCTCACCGTGCTCGGCGATCTTGGCCTTGAGGTCGTCGAGGTCGACGTTGCCGTCTTCGTCGCAGGCCACGACCACCACCCGCATCCCGGCCAGGACCGCCGAGGCCGCATTGGTGCCATGGGCCGAAGCCGGGATCAGACAGATGTCGCGTTCGGTCTCGCCTCGGGACGCATGGTAGGCCCGGATGGCCAACAGCCCGGCGAACTCGCCCTGGCTGCCGGCGTTGGGCTGGAGCGACACCCGGTCGTAGCCGGTCACCTCGGTCAGGGCGTCCTCGAGTTCGGTGATGAGCTGACGGTACCCCTCGGTCTGATCGGCCGGGGCGTAGGGATGGATGCCGGCGAACTCCGGCCACGTGATCGGCTCCATCTCGGCCGCCGCGTTGAGCTTCATGGTGCAGCTGCCGAGCGGAATCATCGTGCGGTCCAGCGCCAGGTCGCGATCGGCGAGCCGACGAAGCCAGCGCATCATCTCGGTTTCGGTGCGGTGCATCTCGAAGTTCGGGTGGGTCATGAACTCCGAGGTTCGGGCCAGTGACTCGGGGAGGCGGCGCGAACCCGGACCGGCGGCGATGGCGGCTGCCGCGTCGCCGCCGGTGGCCTCGGCCACGGCCTCGAGCAGCGTCTCGACGAGGGCAGGGGTCGACGTCTCGTCGAAGCTGACGCTCACCGCGTCGTCGTCGAGTCGGCGCAGGTTGATTCGGCGGGCCCGGGCCGACTCCAGCACCGCATCGGCCCGACCGTCGAGGCCGTCGACCCGCACCGTGTCGAAGAAGGCCTCCGGGGTGGTGAGACCAAGGGTTTCGACCCCGGCCGCAAACCGGGCCGCCCGGGCGTGGACCTCGTCGGCGATCTCGATGAGCCCCTCGGCGCCGTGCCAGGCGCCGTAGGCCGCGGAGACGTTGGCCAGCAATGCCTGGGCGGTGCAGATGTTCGACGTCGCCTTCTCCCGGCGGATGTGCTGTTCCCGGGTCTGAAGGGTGAGCCGGTAGGCGGGACGGCCATCGGAATCGATCGACACGCCGACCAGGCGGCCGGGCATCGTTCGCACGTGTTTGTCGGCGGTGGCCATGTACCCGGCGTTCGGTCCGCCGAAGCCGAGGGGCACGCCGAACCGCTGGGCCGACCCGACCACGATGTCGGCCCCCATCTCGCCGGGAGGGGTGAGCACGCAGCAGGCCAGCAGATCGGCGGTCACCGCCACCAGACCGCCGCCGTCGTGGACCGCTGCGATCAAGGGCGCGAGATCGGCGACCTCGCCGGTCGATCCGGGATAGGCGAACAGCGCCCCGAAGATGCGCTCGGCCACGTCGCCCTCGGCCACGGCGGTGGCGTCGTCGACGATCAGCTCGATCCCCAGCGGCTCGGCCCTGGTACGGACGACGTCGATGGTCTGGGGGTGGCAGCCGGCGTCGACGAACATGGTCGCCGAGTCGGACTTGCCGATCCGGCGCAGCATCGTCATGGCCTCGGCCGCCGCCGTGGCCTCATCGAGCAACGACGCGTTGGCGATCTCGCAGCCGACGATGTCGGCCACCATCGTCTGGAACGTCAGCAGCATTTCCAGGCGACCCTGGCTGATCTCCGGTTGATAGGGCGTGTACGACGTGTACCAGGCCGGGTTCTCGATCATGTTGCGGCGGATGACCGGGGGCGTGATGCAGTCGTTCCAGCCCGACCCGATCAGCGAGGTGAACACCTGATTGCGGTCCGCGATCTCCCGCAGGGCGGCGAGGGCCTCGTGTTCGGTGAGTGGACCGTCGACCTTCAACGGCTCGTTGATCTGGATCGACTCGGGAACGGCGGCCTCCAGCAGTTCGGCACCGCTCTCGTAGCCGAGGGCG
>JAOUGG010000945.1 GCA_029857855.1 Acidimicrobiia bacterium
GAGCAGGCGTATGGCCCGATCGGCGTCACCGGGAGCCTCACCATCGTCGGTGTGGGACAGGACCATGACCGGTTCCTCGTCGATGTCGGCGTCGGCCAGACGGTCCAGCCGGGTCCGGTCGGCCAAGATGGCGCGGGGCCGGCAGTCGTTGATGGCGAACGCCATCTCCTCGCCGGTCCACCAGGCGTTCAGCGGCACGGCGATGCCGCCGACCGATGTGATCGCCACGAACGACGCCACCCACTGCGGGCAGTTGCGCATGGCGATCGCCACCCGGTCACCAGGTTGAACGCCGTAGCGGTTGACCAGCGCCTCGCCGACGCGGCCGGCCAGATCCAGCACGTCGGGCATCGACCACCGCTCGTCCTCGTAGACGATGAACTCATCGGTACGTGCCGCCGCCAGTTCATACAGCGTGCGAATGTTCGGCGGCGCGCCGGCGAAGACCTTGGTTGGTCGGCCGTCGAGTTCGATCTCCGTGATCTCGAGAAGGCTTCCGGGACCACAAACCAACTCGGCGGCCTTCTCGAAGGTGATCGCCGGTTCATCGACGGGGGCTGACTCGGAGACGGTTGCTTCTGTCACGGTAAAGGCCCTTGCTGGTAGGCGTTCAGCCTTTGTAGCAGCTGCGATTCGACGGGACCAAGCCTCTTGGCCATCACCGAGGGTGAAGACGCGGCGGTCGTCGCCCGGGTAGGGAGATGTCGATGGCGAGTATCGTTCCCGGCGGCCCCGATGGCCGGTCGATCGACTCGACGAAGTCGCCTACCGCAGCGGCATCGTCTGCATCGAGGTCGGCTTGGCCGGTGAAGACAGGTCGGTACCTATCGACCGAATGTCCGAGCCTGCCGAGGCCGCCGTCGTACCGGACCACCAACGCGTTGAGCCTGTCGACGGGTCTGGTGGGCCCGCAGGCGAGAACGCCGGTTTCGTTCGAGGGCATGACCGAGCCCAGGCGGACCACGATGTCGTGCCGGTTCTGCACCACGAGAACCCTCGTGTCGGCGGGCACCGCCGGCAGCTGGGGCTGCGAGAAGTAGCCGGTTGCCACGACGTGGGTCACGTCGTAGCGGCCGGCGAAG
The DNA here is from genome assembly GCA_029857855.1 of Acidimicrobiia bacterium. GTDB lineage: Bacteria > Actinomycetota > Acidimicrobiia > Acidimicrobiales > SZUA-35 > JAHELU01. The sequence goes on from JAOUGG010000945.1 coordinate 1,083, forward strand.
GCCGGATCGGCGGCGAGGTCGAGGGCGGTGTCGGCTCCGTAGCTGTGACCGACGATGAGCAACTCGGCCCCGGCTGGAACGCCGACCGCAGCCAGCGCTCCGACCACCGACTGTGCGTAGACGTTGTCGTCGACATCGCCGGAGCGAGACGACGGGACCGCCGCCATGTCGAAGTCCCGCGGTGATCGGTGGGTCGAGCTCCAACCCGGCTCCGGGCGGCTCAGATCGGTGACCCCCGGCAGCACCACGGTGTACCGGTCGTCGCCATGGTCGACCAGCCCGAACTCGTCGTGGGCCAGCACCTCCTGATCGGCCGTTGCGTCGAGCGCCGCGATCAGGAGACGGCGGGCGGGCGATGGCGGCCCGGTACCGTTGCCGTTGCCGGCGGTCTCCGAGGTCGGGAACGAAACCCGGCGGCTCGAGAAACGGCCACCCGGGTCACCCGAGACCCGGAGGTTGTCCGAGGGCAGGATCGAACCCGCCAAACCCACCGCTTCGGCGGCGGCCAGGGACAATCCGCCTCCGACCAGGTTGGTCAGCCCACGGTCGAGGACCGATCGCCAGGTGTCGGGAAGCCGGCAAAACAGGGCATCGCCTTCGGCTGGGCCGAGCCAACCCCATCCCTCGACCGTACGGTCTGCCAGCAGGGCGTCGGCTGCCGCCGAGTCGAGTTCGTCGGCGACGCCGGCCAGGGCGGTGGCCGATCGGCGCAGCCCGGCAATGGCCTGAGCCTTGCGGAATGCCAGGTTGCGGTCGAGCCCCGGGTCGGCCGGGTGCAATGAAACGGCGTCGGCGGCGATCCGAAGCCGGTGAAGGCGCTGCCGCACCCCGGTCACATCACGGGCCAGTGCTCGAGCGGCAGCTCGCAGTTCGAACGGGCGAACCTCCATGATTCGCCTCCTTTCTCATCGACGTTCGGGCCGCGAGGGCGGCGAGTCGTCGGCAAGACGAGGCGGCCTCTAGTATGCCTGCATGGTCACGCCTCCAAACGCCATCGTCATCGGAGCA
>JAOUGG010000949.1 GCA_029857855.1 Acidimicrobiia bacterium
TCCTGCGTCGGCGAATCGTCGTGTGCCGACTCGTGGGGGCGCGCCCTGTCGACCGGTGAACCGAGCCTGTCGATTCCGTGCTTCGCCGAACGCCGCTATGGCGGCGTGCCCGACGACGAGCTGCTCATGGCCCTGCCGCCGCAGTACCTGCCGAAGGTCATCGCCGGCCTGGAGGCGCTGTCGGCCAACGGACTCCGGTATCCGATTCCGCCCTACGGCATCCAGTCCGATGCCCGGGCCGGTCTCGGCGCCTCCTATGACTGACCCCGAGGCATCTATCGGCCGCCGCGCACGCCTCGCCATCCCCGTTTCATGAGGGAGATCTGAGCCCATAGCAACCAGAGCGAGAGAACGAACCCACCGAGGGCCGACAGGCGTATCCAGCTCTTCAACGAGCTGACGGTCGAATCGACGAGGTCCGATGTCCCCGACACGGAGGTCTGCATGGTGTTGATCCGCTCGCCGATCCGGCCGGCCTGGGTGGAGGTCAGTGAATCGGCGGTGAGGGCGATACCGACCGACTCGTCGGCTCCCTGTTCGAAGTCGGCCAGCGACGACGACAACTCCGACTTGTCGATCGGTAGCCACCGGTAGAGCACATGATTGTCGATGGCGGAAAACGCCTGAGCGGCAGAGGTCGCAGTGTCGGCCAGACCGTCGAGTCGCGCCCGCAACTCGCTGAAGTCAGATCCCGACACACCATCGCGATCGATCAGATCATCGGTCTGGTCGATCCGGGTCTCCAGACGATCGACCGCGGCTGCCAGCGGCTCGGCTGTGGTCTCCGCGACGCTGCTGGCCGTGAACCCGGACCGGATGCAGATGGCCAGGAGGGCGAACGACAGGAGGCAGCCGAGTAGGCCGAGCGCAGCGGCCAGGATTCCGGCCAGGCGTGCGCCCGCCCCGGCACCTCGACGGATGACGAGGGTCGGGGGTACGGTCGTCTCGATGTCCGCTCCCTCGAGAATCGTTCGTGACTCCTCCTCGTGGGACACATCACCGCCGCTGTCTTTGTCGCCTTCGGTCTCGTCACCGCTCATCTCGCCTCGATTCCGTCGGGCTCACGACGAGACCGACGGGTAAAGAGTAGGCCAAGGCGGAGTCGTACCGGCGATTGCCGAGGTCCTATCGTATGACCATGTCGTTCAGCCATCGCTCCGTCGTGTCATCGGGTCACCGCATCCACTGTGTCGAGGCCGCGGAGTCCGCCGGTACCGACCGGCCGCTGGTGGTGCTGGTCCACGGCTTCCCCGAGAGCTGGTACTCATGGCGTCACCAGATCCCGGCGTTGGCCGCGGCCGGATTCCGCCCGCTGGCCATCGACGTTCGGGGTTACGGGCGCTCGGCCGCGCCACCGGAGGTCGAGGCCTACGCCATGACCGCTCTGGTCGGGGACGTGGTCGCTGTGATCGACGAAACCGGGGTCGAGCAGGCCGTGGTGATTGGCCACGACTGGGGCGCTCCCATCGCCTGGACGGCGGCGCTTTGGCGGCCCGACCGGGTGCGGGGTGTGGTCGGAATGTCGGTTCCCTACAACCCCCGGGGTGACGTCGAACCGCTCGATGCCTTTCGAGCCCTGGCCGGCGAAGAGATCTTCTACATCGACCACTTCCAGGAACCGGGTCTGGCCGAGTCCGAGGCTGAGGCCGATCTGGCCTCCTGGCTTCGCGGGTTCTACTTCTCGGCCTCGGCCGAGTGCGATTTCTCCAAACCTTCGATGGGTTTCGTGTCGCCGGGCGGACGGATGAGCGACCGCCTCCAGCAGCCGGCCGACCATCAGATGGCCTGGATGACCGACGACGACTTCGCCTTTTATCTCGGTGAGTTCGAACGGACCGGACTCACCGGCGGCTTCAACCGCTACCGGAACATCACCCGGGATCACCACGAGCTGAGCGCCTGGCGGTTCGCCCCAATCACCGTGCCCTCGCTGTTCATCGGCGGCGACCGGGATGGGCCCACGATTCTCGGCGCGAAGGCCATCGCGAACTTCGGCACGAACCTCCCCAACCTCGCCGGCAGCCACATCATCGAGAACTGCGGCCACTGGGTTCAACAGGAGCAGCCTGACGAGGTCAATCGTCGCCTC
>JAOUGG010000948.1 GCA_029857855.1 Acidimicrobiia bacterium
GCCCCGTGCCCGGTTCTGCTGATCCGGTGAGGGGCCCGAGCTGTTGCCCCACGTCGGGGAGCAGGCGGTGTCTCGCACGCTGCACCGGTACGGCAACCTGGTCTGACCCGGATCCCGGGCTCGAGCCCGATCGAGTATCCTGGAGTATGGACGACACGGCGGACACGGACCGCGACACGTACATAGGCGACAGTGCGTCGGCCGATGTTTGCCGTGCCGTCGGGGGTCGTGTGAGGGAGCTACGAGTTGGGCTGGGCATGACCATGGCCCGCTTCGCCGAGGAAGCCAGTATCTCGTTGGGGATGTTGTCGAAGATCGAACACGCTCAGACTGCACCCAGCCTGAACACCCTGGTCAATCTGGCACGGGCCGCCAACGTCCCGGTGACGGCTCTGTTCCGCGGACTCGACGAGGAACATGACCTGGTCCTCACCCGCGCCGACGAGGGCAACGAGATCATCCATGAGGGAAGCAGTCCCACCAGGGTGTACCGCGATCTCGGTTCGCTGCGGGGGCCCCACCGCCACATCGAGGCCGTGATGATCACCCTGGCCGATGACGGACAGCAGTTCCCGCTCTATCAGCATGAGGGGATCGAGTTCCTCCACGTGATCGAAGGCTCGATGGAATACGGCTACGGATCATCGACGTACAAGCTGCACCCCGGCGACACCATGCAGATTCACGGTGAGGTGGCCCACGGCCCGGTGGCCATGCTCCAGACACCGGTCCGCTTCCTGTCGATCAAGGTCTATCCGGCCGTTGACGGCTAAGGCCGGAACCGGGCCGCGGGGGTGCGCCATCCGGACACCCCGCTTCGGGGGAAGAGCGGTTGCGTTCTAGAACAACGTGAGGTAGCGGTCGACCTCGGCCGGGGTCACCTCATGGTGGTACCTGATGAACTCCTGCCTCTTCACCTCGGCGAAGTAGTCGCGGTAGGGGCCGTCAGGGGTCAAGCCCAGGCCTTTGCCCAAGACGTCGTTCTCGGCCAGCGCGTCGGCGGCGTGGAGCAGTGTCAGGGGTAAGGTCTTGATGCCACGGGCCGCCACCTCCTCCTTGGCCATGGTGAACAGGTTGGCGGTATTGACCTCTCCGGGATCAAGGTTGCGATCAACCCCGTCGAGGCCACAGGCCAACAAGGCGGTGAACATCAGGTAGGGGTTGGCCGCACCGTCGGCCAAACGCACTTCGAGCCGGTCCGGCTCTGGAATCCGGATCATCTGGGTCCGGTTGTTGCCGCCGAAGGCGGCGTAGGCCGGCGCCCACGTGGCTCCCGAAGTCGGAGCACCGACCCCCATTCGTTTGTAGGAGTTGACGACCGGGCAGACTATCGCTGTGAGGGCCGGGGCGTTGGCGATCAGCCCGGCGGCGAACTGGTAGGCCAGTTCGGTCAGACCAAGGCCCTTCGTGTCGGGTTGGCCCTCGGGGTTGGGGAACAGCGCCTTACCGTCACCCGACCAGAGGCTCAGGTGGGCGTGCAGTCCGTTGCCGGTCTTGTCGGAAAACGGTTTCGGCATGAAGGTGGCGTAGTGTCCGCGGCGGTGGGCCAGGGTATGGATCATCAGCCGGAACAGCACCAGCCGGTCAGCTGTGGTCAAGGCGTCGGAGAACTGCCAATTCTGCTCGAACTGACCGTTGGCGTCCTCGTGGTCGTTGGCGTAGTTGCCCCAGCCCATGGCGTTCATGTGAGACGACACCTCGGTCAGGTGAGGCAACATCCGGGTCAAACCCCGGGCGTCGTAGCAGGGAAGCCGATCGACGTCGCGCTCATCGGCCACGGTGATCGACCCGTCGTCATGGCGCTGGACGAGCGAGTATTCGGCCTCAACCCCCGCCATCAGCACCATGTCGCGTTCGGCCAGGTCAGCCAGAGCCTGTTTGAGAATGACCCTGGGAGCGTAAGGCCACAGCTGCCCCTCGACCGTCGGGTCACACTGCATGGCGGCCACGTTCGGCTGCCATGGCAGGACGGTGTAGGAGTCGGGATCGGGAATGGCAAGGATGTCGGGGTCGGACGGGTCCTGGCCGATCGGACCGGCGGCGAACCCGGCGAACCCGGCCCCGCCGGACATCACGGCGTCGATAGCGT
>JAOUGG010000947.1 GCA_029857855.1 Acidimicrobiia bacterium
CGCGGCCACAGGCATCGGGTCCGGGTAGAGAACGGCGAACATGTCGACGGTCTCGGCCACGGTGAAGTTCTCGAACGCGGTGGTGTGCTGGAGGACGATGCCGATGCGGTTGCGGAAACCGGCGCCACCGTCGACCGGGTCGACCCCGAGAACCCGTACCTCGCCCTCGTCGGCGCGGCGGTACCCTTCCAGGATCTCGACGGCGGTGGTCTTACCCGCCCCGTTGGGTCCGAGCAGGGCGAAGATCTCGCCTGCCGTAATCTCGAGGTCGAGGCCGGCCAGTACCGGGCGATCGTTGTAGGACTTGCCCAGGTTGCGGGCCGAGATCACCACCGCAGCGGGCGTTGTGTTGGTCGTTGCTGCCATACGTCAACTCTGAAGCATGACGCAGCTCGGCACATCGCCCGATCGGTTGTGATTCGATCAACCGGTCAGTGGATCGACGGTTTCCTTCCGGCGCCCCCAAGTGGCCGACCCGGTTCGGAGCGTTCGCCGCCGGCTCAGGCGTTGCGGACGTTGGCGGCCTCGTCGAGGCCCAACTCGCTGATCGACGTCTCCCGCATGGCCACCTTGCGGATCTTGCCGGTGACGGTCATCGGGAAGTCGTCGGTGACCCGAACGTATCGGGGAACCTTGTAATGGGCGATCGTGCCCCGGCAGTACTCCTTGACCGCCTCGGCCACCGCGTCGGCCCCTCCGTCGCCGGCAACGAGGGCCGCCAGATCCGAATCCTCCCGGAGTTGCACCCAGGCCATGATCTCCTCACCGTATTTGAGGTCGGGCACGCCGATGACCTGGACCTCGACAATGTCGGGATGGCCGTAGAGGAACTCCTCGACCTCTCGGGGGTAGACGTTCTCGCCGCCGCGGATGATCATGTCCTTGATCCGGCCGATGATGTTGACGTAGCCATCCGCGTCCATGGTGGCGAGGTCGCCGGTGTGCATCCAGCCGTCCGAGTCGATGGCCTCGGCGGTGCGTTCCGGGTCGTTCCAGTAGCCGACCATGACCGAGTACCCGCGGGTCATGAACTCCCCGCCCTCACCCCGGGGTACGATCTCGCCGGTGTCGGGGTCGACGATCTTGATCTCGACGTGGGGATGGACCCGGCCCACCGTCGACACCCGGTGTTCGAGCGAGTCCTCGGCCGAGGTTTGGGTCGACACCGGGGAGGTCTCGGTCATCCCGTAGGCGATCGTGACCTCCTCCATGTTCATCCGGTTGACGACCTGCTTCATCACTTCGACCGGGCACGGCGATCCGGCCATGATGCCGGTGCGAAGGGTCGACAGGTCATAGTCGTCGAGGTCGGGTTCGCCCAGTTCGGCGATGAACATCGTGGGGACGCCGTAGAGCGAAGTACACCGTTCGGCCTGCACCGCCTCCAGCACGGCCTTCGGTTTGAATCCGGCTGACGGGATCACCATGGCCGCCCCGTGGGTGGTGCAGGCCAGGTTGCCGAGCACCATGCCGAAGCAGTGGTAGAACGGCACGGGGATGCAGACCCGGTCGGCGTCGGAGTAGCCGCAGGCCTCCCCGATGAAGAAGCCGTTGTTCAAGATGTTGCGGTGGCTGAGGGTGGCGCCCTTGGGGAAGCCGGTGGTTCCGGACGTGTACTGGATGTTGATCGGATCGTCGGGTTGGAGGGAGGCGGTGCGGGCTTCGAGCGCCTCGTCGGTGATCGACGACGCCCCGGCCAGCAGCTCGGCCCAGTCGCCCGACGGCGACTCGCCGACCGGGAGATAGACCACCCGTTCGCAGCCGACCCGATCCCAGACCTCGTCGATCATGGCCCGGTAGTCGCTCGTGAGGTAGGAGGGCGCGGCCACCAGGAGGGAGACACCCGACTGGTTGAGCACGTACTCCAACTCGTTGACCCGGTAGGCCGGGTTGATGGTGACGAGCACGGAACCGATGCGGGCCGTGGCGTACTGGAGGATGGCCCACTCGGCGTAGTTGGGGCTCCAGATCCCGACCCGGTCGCCCGTGCGCGAGCGCGAGTCGACCCCGGCCGCCATCAGCGCCTTGGCCAGCTCGTCGACCGCGGCGGCGAACTCGGTGTAGGTGTAACGCTGACCCTGTTCGACGG
>JAOUGG010000946.1 GCA_029857855.1 Acidimicrobiia bacterium
TCGACCCCGTCGTGCAGTTCGGTGGCCAGATACTCGCCCTGGAGGGCGCCGTCGCTGTCACCGGAACCGCGGATGTCGACCCGGACCATGGCGTAGCCCCGGGCGGCCAGGTAGTCGTGCTGGCGGTTGTCGCGCAGCAGGGTGCCGTCGTCCTTGCGGTACGGGAGGTATTCGAGGACCGCGGGGACCGGCCCGGGGTCGGGGTCGACGGGGAGCCGCAGCCGGGCACTCAGGCGGGTTCCGTCGGTTAGCTCGATCCAGTGATGTTCGACGGTACGGACGGCGTGTGTGGCGGCCCGGCTCATCCGCCGCTCCCCGATCCCTCCACGGCGGCGGCATCGTCGGCGGCGTTCAACACCGCCCGCCGGTTGGCCAGCTCGTCGATGTCGAGGTAGCAGCCGAGCAGGCGACGGCGACCGGCGGCTCCCAAATCGAACGCGGTCCGGCCATGCAGCACGCGGTGGTTGTCGAAGGCCAGCACGTCGCCCACCTCCAATCGCACCTCGGCCTGGTTGGCCGGGTCGTCGAGCAGCGCCGACCACCGGGCCAGCGCCCGGTACAGCGCGGGCGCATCGTCGGCGTCGACGATCGGGGAGCCGACGAGATCGGGGGCTCGGCGCACATCGCGGTAGGAGCCGTCGGCCTGCAGGGAGATCAGCGGCGACGCACCGTGCAGGCTCACGCCGGGGCGGTCGTACGGATAGACGAACGGCACGGTGGTCAGGATTCGCCAGGTCGTCGGGTCGTCGACCCGGAGCCGTTCCGCCATCGAGAACCCGTCGGTCAGGGTGGACGCACCACCGGCCACGTCGGTCGTCGCGGCCAGGATCAGTTGCAGCCCTGGCGGGGAGCGACGGTACGGCAGGTCGGTGTGGACCCGTAGCCCGTGCTGGCTGTCGACCTCGCTGACCGGGGCCACAGTGGCCTCGATCGACCAGGTGAACCCGTAGTTCGACGGGAGGACGTGGCCGATGAGCGCCGCCGTCGACAGCAGCCCTTCCTCGGTCGGCTCGACCGCCCGCACCACCGCCGCTCCCCGATGCCACAACGTGTTGACGAGGTCACGCAGCACCATGTCGTCGTCGCACTCACCGCGTTCGAAGAACGCCGGTGGCGTGCCGTCCCACATCGACCGCCCGGCCATCGGGCGGCTGCGCCGGTCCCGCGCCACCGGGGAGTGGTCGAGGAGAAATCGTGTGGTGATCGTCGAACGGTGCCCGTCGGTGAAGGTGATGGCCAAGCGGTCACGGTCGGGGTCGATCGGCTCGACGTCGACGATGGCCACGTCGGGATCGACCGTGGTCGGGTCGAGCAGTCGCTCACCGGTGGACGGCCGTCGACACGCCGGGCAGGCGCAGGCGTCGCGCAGCCAGAGGGCGTGGAACCGGTCGGCGAGCCCGAGGCGCTCATCGGACACCGTCAACCGACGTCGATCGGCCGACACGGTCACCGTCACCGGCGGAGTCACCGAAACCGGCGATGGCGCCGCACGATCGGTCACCGTACGAAGTCCCTGGTGGCCGCCACCGGAACGTCGTCGCGCAGCCGGTCGCCGTCGACGTCCCAGAAGCAGGCGACGTGGCGATCCGGACCGGCTGCGGCCAGACCGGGCCGCTGGTACCGGCATCGGTCGAACACGTGGCGGCAACGGTCGGCGAAGGGGCACGAGTCGGGTTCGGCGGTAAGCACGGGCGGGGCACCGGGAATCGGCGCCGGTCGCTCGGCCGCGGTGTCGGCGCTGGGAACAGCGCTCAGCAACGCCCGGGTGTAGGGGTGCTGCGGATCGGTGTACAGCTCGTCGACCGGCGCGTTCTCCACGACCGTTCCCCCGTAGAGGACGAGTACCCGGTCGGCGACCGCGGCGATCACGGCCAGGTCGTGGCTGACCCAGATGACGGCGAGGTCCCGTTCCGCCTGCAGCTTCTTCATCAGCTCCATGATCTGGGCCTGGACGGTGACGTCGAGCGCAGTGGTCGGTTCGTCGGCGATGATCATCGAGGGGTCGCCGGCGAGGGCGATGGCGATCACCACCCGTTGCCGCATCCCACCGGAGAACTGGTGTGGGTAGTCGTCGAACCGGCGCTCGGGG
>JAOUGG010000149.1 GCA_029857855.1 Acidimicrobiia bacterium
CCCACCGCCCCCGCCACCGCCACCGCCGCTGTCGCCGCGCTCGGCCGCCAGCCGCTCGCCGACCTCGACCCATCCGACCGAGGCCGCTGCCGGCGCCCCGGCGACGTGGAACACACCGTCGGCGAGAACGACATCGCCGACGGCGGCCTCCAGGAGCTCGGCCGCCGTTGTCCGGCCGACCTCCACCATCTCCTCGGCGGCCAGCGCCACCGCGTTGCCCGCCTTCTGGGCCGCCTTCGAGCCGCCGGTCATCCCGCCCCGGGGAACGACGTCGGTGTCGCCGTGCACGACCTCGATCCGCTCGATCGGCACGCCGGTCCGCTCGGCCACCAGCATCGCCCACGACGTGTAGTGGCCCTGGCCGTGGGGCGACGACCCGGTGAGGACCCGGAACGAGCCGTCGGGCTTCAACTGGACAGCCCCGAACTCGGTGCCGGGGTAGGCGGCGGTCCGATCGATGAATGTCGACAGCCCGATACCGAGCTGGCGGGCCGCCCGCGACGATCGGCGGGCCGCCTGCTCGGCCCGCAAGCCGTCGTAGCCCAATTCGGCCACGAGCTTGTCGAGTGCCCGGGGGTAGTCGCCCGACTCGTAGACCAGGTTCGTCGGATTGGTCCACGGCAGCTCGTCGGCCCGCAGCATGTTGCGCCGCCGGACCACGAGTGGGTCGAGCCCGATCTCGGCTGCGAACCGGTCGACGGCCCGGTCGACCGCCGCCCCACCTTCCGGCCGCCCGGCCCCTCGGTAGGCGGCCTGGGGGGTGGTGTTGGTGGCGACCACCTCGTAGGTCCAGCGGGATCGGGGCACCCGGAACGGTCCGGGCATGACCATCCCCGCGTTGCGGGCGTGGGCCGGGGCGATGGAGGAGAAGGCCCCGTTGTTTACGACGACGTGCATCTCCATCGCCTTGATCGTGCCGTCGCGATCACCGCCGATGGTGAAGCGCTGGTACTGGTCGCGGGAATGGCCGAGACCGGTCATGTCGGCCGAGCGGGCCGGTGTCCACCGCACGGGCCGACCGGACCGGTGGGCCAGTAACGGCAACAACATGTCCTCGGGATAGTTCTCGGCCTTCGAGCCGAAGCTGCCACCGACGTCGCGGGTCACGACCCGAACCCGGTCGGGCTCCAGCCCGTAGTAGGAGGCCATGGCCTGGCGGATGGGGTGGACGCCCTGGTTGCCCATGTAGTGGACGAGCCGGCCGTCGTCGGTCCATATCGATGCCGCCGACCGGGTCTCGAGCGGGCTCGGGGCGAGCCGTTGGTTGTGGAACGTCTCGGTGATCACCACCTCGCAGTCGGTGAAGTCGATCGGTTCGTCGTTGAGTTCGGCGGTGATCAACACGTTCGAATCGAGATGGTCGAACACCAAAGGGGCGCCGGGTTCGGCGGCGACGCGGGGGTCGATCACCGCGGGCAGCGGCCGGTAGTCGACGACGACCAGTTCAGCCGCGTCAGCCGCCAGAGCCGCCGTCTCCGCCACCACCACCGCCACCGGCTGACCGACGAAGCGGACCGTGTCGTCGGCCAGGGGAGGGCGGTGCACCCCGTCCGGGTAGCCGGGCATCGGGGAGGGGAGGGGGCCGAGACGCTCGCCGTTCCAGATCAGATCAGCGGCCGTGACCACGTCGACCACACCGGGCATGGTGCGAGCCTCCTCGACATCGATGCCGAGGATCTCGGCGTGGGCGTGGATGGAGGTGATGTAGTGGGCGACGAGGGCATTGTCGAGTTCGACGTTGGCCACATAGGTTCCCCGGCCCCGCAGCAGATCGGGATCCTCGATCCGCAGAACCGCCCTCCCGAACAACGAGTTGGTCATAGGACCCGACGCTATCGGAGGTGGCTGTGCGGTGGACAGATTCCATTGGGCGCAACTAAAGTCAGCGACGGGGCGGACCACCGTCCGAAAACACAAAGGGGAAATCTCATGAGCGATCTCACGTCCGCCATCGACGCGGTGCTCGACGGTGTCGTCAGCGGCTCGCCGCGCGTCCCGGGTGTTGCCGCAGTGGCCACCGATCGGAACGGCAACATCTACCAGGGGGCCCGAGGCGAACGGATCCTCGGCGGCGGAACCGACTTCACCACCGACACGGTCTGCGCCATCTTCTCGACGACCAAGGCCATCGCCGGCACCGCCGCCCTCCAGTTGGTCGAGGAGGGCAAGCTCGATCTCGACGCGCCGGCCAAGGAGTACATCCCCCGCATCGGTGAAGTCCAGGTACTCGACGGGATCGAAGACAGCGGTGAGCCGCGACTCCGGGCCCCCAAACGCGACATCACCACCCGTCATCTCCTCACCCACACAGCCGGTTTCGCCTACGACTTCTTCAACGAGACCTACACCCGGCTGGCCGAGAGCCAGGGTTATCCGAGTGTGGTGAGCGCCACCTGGGCGTCGATCGAGACACCCCTGCTGTTCGATCCGGGTGACCAGTGGGAGTACGGCTCGAACATCGACTGGGCCGGCATGGTGGTCGAGGCCATCACCGGGAAGCGCCTCGGCGAGGTTCTGCAGGAGCGCGTGTTCGAACCGCTCGGCATGAACTCCACCGCCTTCTCGATGACCGACGACATGCGCTCCCGGATGGCCCGCATCCACGCCCGCTCACCGGAGGACGGCAGCCTCACCCCGCTGCTCGACATGGAGCTGCCGCCCGACCCCGAACTGCACATGGCCGGTCACGGGCTCTACGGCACGGCCGACGACTACGTGAAGTTCATCCGCATGTGGCTGAACGACGGTCGTGGCCCCGGCGGTGAGCAGGTCCTGAAACCCGAGACGGTTGAGATGGCCGTCGGCAACCACCTGCCCGAGGGCATGAAGATCAAGATGCTGCCCGGCGTCAACCCGGCCTACTCGAACGACGCCGAGTTCTTCCCCGGGATGCCGAAGACGTGGGCGCTGACCTTCATGATCAACGACGAGGACGCCCCCACCGGCCGCCCCGCCGGGTCGATCGCCTGGGCCGGTCTGGCCAACCTCTACTACTGGATCGACCGGCAGAACGGTCTCGGGGGGTTCTGGGCCACCCAGATCTTCCCGTTCGCCGACCCGACGTCGGTCGGCGGCTTCCTCGACTTCGAGAAGGCCGTCTACGACAACGCCCTGCAGTCCGCCTGATCGGCCTGACCCGCCTGATCGGCCTCGTCGGCCTGTCCGCGTGTTTCGAGCAGCTCGAGCACAAGCGCGGCCAGGCCGTCGTAGCCGGGCGGTGGGTGTTTCGGTTCGTGGTCGGGATCATCGGCCGCGAACAGATGGCTGCGGTCGGGAAAGAACCGGGTTCGGACCCATTCGTTTGAGTCGGTGAACGCCTCCCGGTAGCGTTCGGCCAGACGGGGTGGCAGGCGATAACCCGGACCGATGCTGTGGCGTTCGAGCGCCGCGACAAGCTCGACGTGCCGCGGGTTCGGTCGACCGTCGACGATCGCCGAAAGATGCTCGTTGATACGGCACAACACCTCGAGCTCGGCCGTCGACAGGCTCCGATTCAGCTGCCCGCCGTCGAGATCCGGGTCGACCGGAATCGTCGGTACACCGAGCGCGTCGGCGAAGTCGGTGAGGATCGAACCACCGAGGAGGGCGTCGGGCTCGAACAGCCTGGGCACAACGTCATCGAAGACCGCCTCCCACCTTTCAATGCTGCCCCGATGGTCACACAGGAGGTGATAATAGGTACCGGGCTCCGGCGGTGGCGGAGTCCGTCGGGCCGACCCGTGTTTGACGACGGTGGAGTGCAGCGACGCCGCCAGCGAGACCGGTTCCCGGAGGTAGACGACCACCGTCGTCCCGGTCACCCCGATGTCGGCCAGAAGTGACGCCAGACGCTCGATTTCCGACGGTTTCGTCAGCCGCGAGTGGAGGTGCTCGGACGAGAACAACACGGTGCCGATCCCGGGCCCGCCGATCCCGGACCCGCCGATCCCGGCCTCAGCGGTGATCGCCGCCAGTTCCGACTTCAGCCCGGCCACGAGCTCGGCTCGGAACCGGCGCCGGGATTCGGCGTCGGTGATCCCGGCGTCGGCGCTGCGGTCGTCGTGCCGGTCGTGGTCGTAGGCGGCGACGGCCAGGCGCCAGTTGTTCCCGGTGCCGGCCGAGCGGGTGACGGCGACGCCCTTCGCCGCCAGCGCGCTTCGCTGATGATCGAGGTGTCGTTGGAGGGTGGTGGTGGCGGTCTTCTCGGTGCCGATGTGCAGGACGCAGCGCATCGGGCCCGATGGTAGTTGGTCGGGCGACGGTCGGGCGACGGTCAGGCGAGGGTCAGGTGTCGGGGGAGTTGTTCGACGAGGCGTCGGCCACGGCCGCCAGCACCACCGGGTCCTCGCAGCCCCGGGCGTACCCGGCGATCCGCCGGTCGATGTCTCGCTGCAACAACCGCAGGCCGATCGGCTCGGCCAGACGCGACAACCACCGCGGTCGGATCGTGAACACGTAGCGCCACGTGGCCTCGGTGCGATGCTCATCGACCGGTCGAAACGACCAGCCGCCGCCGAAGGTCTCGAAGAACCACGGGCCCCGAACCATCTTCATGCCGACCTGGTTCGGCCGCCGGAAGCTCGTGTACTCGCTCACCATCGTCAGGCCGTGACGCGAGCGGGTCCGGGTGCGCATACCCTTGTCGGGCACCGAGGCCCCGTCGAGCAGAACCTGCGAGCGAACGAACGGATCCCAGCGGTACCGGATCTCACCCTGGGTCTGTGACACGGCGAAGGCCACGTCGACGCCGACCGGAACCACGATTTTCGCCTCGACCCGCGCCATGATCCCGATCCTACGGCCGGTGAGGCTTCGGTCACAAACAGGCCAAGAACATCCAATCACTCCCTGTTGGACGGCCCAGCGGCTACCATCGCGTCATGCTGTTGGTAATGCGGCATGCCAAATCCGACTGGTCCGCAAAGACCAACGACCACCAGCGCCCGCTGAACAGGCGTGGCGTGAAGGCGGCTCAACGGATGGGCAGGCTGATCACCGAAATCGGGCTCACGCCGGACCTCGTCATCACCTCGACCGCCATCCGAGCGGCCACCACGGCCAAACTGGCCGCCGAAGCCGGCGAGTGGAACTGCCCCATCCGGGAGACCGACAACTTCTACGAGACGTCGGTCGGCGTCGTGCTCAACGAACTGCGGGAACTCGGTGACGAGATCGGCATCTGCCTGATCGTGGGCCACGACACCACGTGGTCCCGAACCGTCGAGGTGCTGACCGGAGCCAACGCGGCCATGCGTACCGCCACCGTCGCCGTCATCGACAACGGAGCGGGCTGGTCCCGGATCGGCAACTACTCGTGCGAGCTGGTCGCGCTCCTCCAGCCTCGCCACTTCGAATGAGCCCGATCACGGGTCGCCTGAAGAGGGGGCCTGCCGTGGCTACGTGGCTACATGCCTACATGCCTACATGGCTACGTGGCTACAGGGTGAACGCCATCTCCTCGACGAGTGCGCCCGGGAGTCGGGCGCTGTCGGTGGAGCGGGCCTGATACGTTCCGGCGTCGAGCAGCGTCTCGGTCGAATCGGTCAGCCCGACGAGCTTGTGGCCGAGCAGGTTGTAGATCGTGTCGTCGAACCGCATGACGTTGGCCGGGGCGACGACCTCGCCGCCCTCCACCCAGAAGGTGGCGAAGCGGGTCATGCCGGTGGTGCGGCAGGCGGTTCGATCGGAGAAGTTGAGGTACCAGAGGTTGCCGACGAGCAGCCCGGTCCCGAGTTCGTCGAGAACGTCGGCGGTGCTGACCGAACCCGGTGCCATGGCCATCGACATGGGTCGCTCGAAATCGGAGGCGCCGTTCGTGGTCACCCCGTACTCCCGGGCCGAGCGGGGTGACACGAGCTGATCGGCCAGGCGACCGTCGTCGATCAAGACCACCTCGCCGGGGCGGACGAATCCCTGCTCCTGGAAGTTGGGACCGGTGCCGCAGGCGGTGTCCTCGGCCAGACGGACCGACGGGTGCAGCCCGGCCCCATCGGCCGCCATCCGCAGCAGCGGGGTCTGCTTCGTGCGGTGGGCCTTCAAACCGAATCCGCCCCAGGCCACGACCTGCAGAAGCTGTTGGACGGCGGTCGGGCTCAGGTAGGTGCGGTATCGACCGGGTTCGAGATCAAGCGCAGGTCGGGCCAGTGACTCGAGCTGGTGTGAGGCGGCGTCGACTTTGGCCGCGAACGCCGCCGAGTCCCACGCCTGCCCGCCGAAGCTGTTCTTGACCGCCTTGTCGCCGTGCAGGTAGAAGCTCCAGTCGAAGTTGAACGTGTCGGCCTGGTACCAGTTGCGTTGACCGAGCGAGCTGGCGAACCCGTGGTTGACGGTGCCGTCGGCGTAGATGCCGACGAGGTCGCGGCCCCCGGCGACGGTCTGGATCTCATCGATCACCGAGCCCGCGTCGCGTTCGTCGGTCATCGCCACGTCCTCGGTCGACGGGTTGTCGGTGGACA
>JAOUGG010000151.1 GCA_029857855.1 Acidimicrobiia bacterium
CAGCCGGGCCACACGTCGTGGCCACAGCCGACGTTGAGGCCTTTGCCTTCGGCCGGGGGTTCGGGGAGAACTCGAGCCAGGTAGCGGTCGAACGTCAGAGCCATCGGTCAACCATCGGTCGCCACCGCACGATCATGAGACGGCCACCACGAGGCGAGCCATGATGAGGCGAGCCGTCACGAGGCGAGCTCCCGCGAGGTCACGCTCGCGAGCGGCTTGACGCCGTCGCGCACAACCGTCGACGCAACGCACACGGCGAGGAACACGGCCTGCCCGGCGACGAAGGCGAGCCCGACGGCGGCCAGCGAGTCGGTCAGCGCGACGGCGGTCACGGTGGCAGTCCCTCCGATTGCGGCGTTGGCCAGCATGGGCCCACCGCCGTGGCGGGCACCGACACCGATGTTGAGGGTGATGGCGACGAGCCCGAGCAGCTGCCCGACGAGGATGAGGGGGAGGATGGTGGTTGTCGGATCGAAACTCCGGTCGTAGAGGACGGGGACGATGATCGGGGCCGCAACCGAAAGGGCGCCGACGACGATGATTCCCCGCAGGCAGAGCCGGCGCAGGTGGGCGCCCATGGTGGCGGCGAAGTCGGCGTCGTCGGTGGAGGCGGCGGCGATCCGGGCGGAGAAGTCGCCGTTGAGTTCGAACGTGAAGAGCGTGGCCATCCCGGCGGCGATGGTGGCGGCGGCCCGGTAGTAGCCGGCGGCATCGACGCCCTGGCCCGAGGCCACCACCAGGGGAACGATCAGCAGCATCGCTGCGGTGAAGAGGAACCCGAGCACCTGGGGCACGCCGTACCGCAGTAGGGCGGGGACTTCGGCCAGCGCAGCTCGAACGGGTGGTGGAGGTGGCGTGTCCGTCGGCGTGGTCGCCGCTGACGGCCGGGCGATCGTCACGGCACCGGTGGTCACGAGCGAGGCCAGCATGGCCAGCAGCTGGACCCGGCTGATCCCGTCGACGCCCCAGCGGCTGAAGCCGAGCCAGGCCACGACCGGGGTCGACCCGGCGGCCAGCGCCAGGGCGAGCCCGACCCGTCGGATTCGGCGGCGGGCAACCATCGAGTTGACCTGCAGGGTCACCCAGCCGAAGGTGATGCCGGCGGCCACGGCGAGGAGGAACAGTTCCCCGCCGTTGGATCCGTCGCCGAAGATGAGCCGGGCAAGCGGCCGGCTGAACGTGAGGGCGACGGCGGCCACGATCCCCATAGCCGTGAGGGAGGCCAGCTCGGCGCCTCGAAGCATGGCGTCGAAGTCGGGCGGGTCGTTCGACTCGGTGCGTCGGCCCCACTCCCGAACCAGCGCCTCCCCGGTGCCGAGAGCGCAGAGGGCGACGATGTTGGCCACCGCCTGAACGAGGGCGAACGTGCCGACACCGGCTGCGCCCAGAAGGGTTGCGGCCAGCTTGGACGTGACGACACCGGCCACCAGCTGCACGCCGGCAGCCAGAACGAGGGCGTTGTCGGTCAGGAGCGGCCGACGACCAGCGGCCGAAGTGACCGTCCCGGACCCATCGCGTCGAGCGTCATCCGCGTCCGCGGCCTGTGCCGGCATCACCGTCATCTATCGGCGTTGCCGCCTCCCGGTTTGAGGGGCCGGCGGCTACGGCACCACGTCGAACCCGTGCGCGACGACCCGGGTTTCGCCGGTTGCACCGGAGATCACGAGCTGCACCACTCCTCGGCCCGGTCGAGTGGCTCGCACGGCCAGGGACGGTTCGCCGGTGTGATGGGTGCCGGTCGGGCTGATCCAGGTCCAGGTCGAGATGTCCTCGGGCAGCTCGACGGTGAATGTCCCGGTCTCGCCGACGGCGATGGTCTCGGGGCCGGTGATGACCACGGTCGAACCGTCGAGATCGGCTGTCGTGGTCACCACACCGTCGGTCACCGCCGTGGCCACCTCCGCCTCGATGCGGGCGGCCCCGGATCGGTTGACCAGGCGAACCCCGGCCATCCCGGCGATCACGATCACGGCGATCGCGGCGACCAGTGCGGCAACGACCCCCGCAACGAGTGGCCGTCGTCGCCGCGCCGTCACCGAATCGACCGGCAACGGGGGAATCAGCGCCCGACGAACCGACCGGTACCACTCCTCGATGGTGGCCGGCCGCCGGGCCGGATCGTCGGCCATCCCGGCGGCGATGGCGGCCGCCAGTTCGTCGCCGGTCCCGGCCGCGGCCAGGTCGTTGGCTCGGATCGTCGCAGAGTCGTTGGGTGGGTGGCCGGTCAGGAACCAGTGGACGACGGCCGACGCGGCCCAGATGTCGGCCCGGTTGTCGACGCGGCCCGGGGTGCGCTGCTCGGGTGGCACAAAGCCGGGGGTGCCGACACCGAGCGTCAGTCCGCTCCCATCGGCCAGCTGCTTGGCGAAGCCGAGGTCGCCGAGGAGGAGGGTTTCGTTGGGGCCGATCAGCTGGTCGGGCGGGCGCTCGTCGTCGGATCCGAAGAGCAGCAGGTTCGACGGTTTGACGTCGCGGTGCACCACCCCTTGGGCGTGCAGCGCGCCGATGGCCCGACTCAGCATCGAGGCCAGCTGGTAGAGGTCGTCGGATGTCGGCTCGGCCGTGGCCCGCCAGGATCGGACGCGGTTGTCGAGATCGCCACCGTCGGCCAGCGGCATGACGATGAACGGCTGACCCGAAGGCGTTTCGCCGGTGTCGTAGACCGGTACCACCGGGCCGGTGAGCTGTCGCTGGAGCAGCGCCTCGGACAGGAACCGCTCGCGTACCTCGACGTGGTTCGTGTAGTTCTCGGCCAGGATCTTGACCGCGACGGGGCTTTCGAACCGGGTGTCGAGCGCACGGTAGACGGTGGAGAATCCGCCGGCGCCCAGCGTGTTGATCAGCCGCCACCGGCCGTTCGGCCCGACCGCCTCGTCCACGGTCGGCTACCCGACCTCGATGGTGCGGGCGACCATGGCCCGGCCCCGGGCCAGGCGGGATCGGACGGTGCCGACCTCGATGTCGAGTTGGTCGGCGATGGAGGCGTAGTCGTGGCCGTCGACATCGCGGAGCAGGATCACCGCCCGGTAGTGGTCGGGCAGGGCGTCGATGGCGGAGCGGAGCTGGTCGCGCCCGGCGATCAGGGAGCTGACCCGTTGTGTCGGGGATTGACGATCGTCGTCGCCGAGGGTGACGTCGTCACGGCTGTGGCGGAGGTGGGTGATGGCGGCGTTGCGGGCGACCGTGTGGAGCCAGGTCGTGAACTTCGCCTCGCCCCGGTAGGAGCCGATGCCGGCCGACACCTTGATGAGCACGTCCTGGGCGACGTCATCGGCGTCGGTGTCGTTGACGACGAGCCGCCGGATGGCACCCCGAGCCAGCCGGTGCTTGTCGACGAGCGTCAGGAGGTGATCGAGGGCCTCCAGGTCACCGGCGGCGGCCGCCGTCGCCAGGCGGTCGAGTAACGACGTCCGGTCGCCCTCCGACAACTCGGCAAACGCTGTGACGTCGTCGATTCGCCCCACGCGTCCAGGCTACCGACGCGTCGGTCGTGAACCCGCGGCGGGACCAGCGGGAACGCCGTCGGCGATCCAGGGCTAGGGAAGGGCGAGGTCGTACGTGGCCCGTTCGCCGATCCAGCCCTCGGGGCTCCCCAGCTCGAGCGTGGCGGTCTGTGCTCCGGCTGGAATCTGAAAGACGGCCTGGACGTCGGCCACTTCGCCGGCCTGGATGAACAGGTTGATGTCGTTGACCGGGGAGTACCGTTCGCCGTCGGCTGAGACTCGTAGGGCGGACCCCTTGAGGTTGGACGCTATGGTCACGCCCTCGACCTGCAGGTTCAGGATCAACCACTTGTGACCGGGGTCGGCGCTGTCGGGCCCGATCCTGGCCGCTGTCTGCCCATCGAGCACTGTGTAGTCGACGGCGGAGGCCGGTAGGCGGCTGTACGGAATGCTCGGGTCGGCCTCGCCGACGGCCGATTCCGAGGTCAAGGTAGCGGTCACGGCTCCCTCGCTGACAGCGGTGTCGGGGGGAAGGTAGGCGGCGATCGGTCCGTCCACCAGCGTCACCTCGTAGCGGGCGGTGTAGCCGTCGCGCTGGTCCGCCGTCACCCCGACTTCGAGTGCGAACGCCGCGAGATCAACCGGCACCTCGAAGGTGAACGAGCGATTGACGACCTCACCGGGAAACCCCAGTTCGTTCCAGCTTTCGACCGGCTGATGGATCCGCCCGTCGTCGTCGACCAGGCGGAAGACGTCCTCGACCAGGTTGGACGCTCCCGCACCGATGGAGGTGTTGGGACTGACCAACAGCTGAACGTCGATGACGACGAGCTTGGATCCCGGCTCGGGTGTGAAACCGCCGTAGGAGGCGTCGGTGCTGTAGACGGTGTCAATGGTGAGTTCGCCGATCTCTTCGGTCGGGTCGGTGGGGTCGGTCGAGATCAGGTTCGACTCCGACACCTGCACGATCGACTCGGCCACCTGCTCCACCGTTCCTCCGGTCGCCGCGGTGGCAGCCGACCCGGCCTGTGGCTCGGCCCCGCCGGTCGTGTTGTCGGCGGTGCCGTCGTCGTCGCCCAGGTTTTCGGTGGCGTCGGGGTCGTCTTGGGTGGCGTCGGACGGTTCGGTGACGGGCTCCGAAGCGAGGTCGCCGACCGGCTCGGCCACGGCTCCGTCACCGGCCGCCGTCTGCCCGCCGTCACCGGTGATGGCTCCGACCGCGGCGCTGACGGCGGCCACGGCAACGAACGCGCCGACCGACAGTAGGACACCGAACCGTCGCCACAGTCCCGGAGACGGCACGGCGTCGGGGCCGAACAGTTGCTTGATCTCCTCGGGCGTCACCTCCCGGTCCATGGCCCGGTCTCGGCCGTGGAGGAACCAGCGCCGATTCCAGACGAGAGAGAAGATGAACATCAGCGTGACGTACCGGTACCGGCACGTCACCTCCGTCCAGTCGTCAACCTGCTTGGTGGCGTTGTCGGTTCCCCATCCGTAGATCATGTCGACCTCTCCTTCCGTCCCAACCCGTCGGTGGGTTGCGGATTCGAAGGGTCAGACGCGACGTCTGTCGCAAAAGTTCCAGCCCGCCCGGATTCCGCCCGGAGATCCGCCGTGTTGCCGCTTCAGCCTACGACGAGGCGACCACGAAGATGGTGTTCAGCGGTCGAGCAGGTGTTGGGCCGGATCGAGCTGCAGCGGAACGTTCGGTGGCATCCACGGGTCGGCCCCGCCGAACAGGGTGAAGACGGCGTCGAGCATGTCGTTGCGGTCGAAGGTGACGTGGGCTCGTTCGTGGGCGCCGTCGGCCAGCTCGGCTCGGTAATCGGGTTCGTCGACCAGCTGTTGCAGCGATCGGGCCAGGGCTTCGACATCGCCCAGTGGTGCGACGAGTCCGGTCTCGCCGTGGCGGTTGACCCACGTGACGCCGGTCGGGAGGTCGTAGGTCACGACCGGTGTGCGGCATGCCATTGCCTCGACCTGGGCGATGCCGAAGGCCTCGGACTGGTGGATCGACGGCATGGCGAAGATGTCGGCGGCGTGGAGGAGGTCGACGAAGGTCTCGTGGTCGAGATGGGGCATCCGGGTGAGGCGGCCGGAGCGGGCGGCGTCGCTGTTGTCGACATCCTCCGCGCACGGCCCGTCGCCGGCCACCACCAGGTGGGCGCCCTCGACCTGTTCGAAGGCGGCGACGAGTTGATCGATGCCCTTGTAGCGGGCGAGGCGGCCGGCGCTGACGATCAGGGTCCCGGCGTCGGGCAGCCCGAGCTCGTCCTTCAGGCCCTCGACCCGGGCGGCCCGGGACGGGTTCCACTCGTAGAGCGACAGGTCGATGCCGTAGGGGATGACCTCGATCTTGTCTGCGTGCCGGGGGAGGACGCTGGAGCTGGTGATGTGGTGGGGGGTGGCGACGATGATGTGGTCGGCCGCTCTCAGATGGCGTTCGAGGATTGGGCCGTAGAGCCGGGCCAGCGCCCGCTGGCGGATGATGTCGGAATGCCACCAGACGAGGATCTGGTCGAATCCGTTGCGCAGCGACGGTCGCGATCGCAGGGCGAGAGCGGCGAGCAGCGTTGGTTCGTGGACGAGGAGGACGTCGGCCTCGGTCTCCGCCAACGCCGCACCGAAGCCGACGGTGAGGGGGAACGACAACGGTCGAGCGAGGGTCGGGGTGCGGATCACGACGGTGCCGTCGCGCGTCTCCTGGCGTCGGCGGCGATCCTCGGACGCCACCACGACCCGGCTCTCCCAGCCACGGTCGACGGCCCCGGTCGCGACTTCACGCATGACCGTCTCGACCCCACCGATGTGGGGCTCGTACGCTTTTCCGGCTTGGGTGAGCTTCACATGGTTCTATCGGCTGGGCGGGCCGTCGGTTTGAGGGTGGGAGGTGTTGGCCTTCAGAGGGCCGTATCAGGCCCGCCCGTCGAGCCGTCGTACTCACAACCACCAAACCTGACACGAGGGAAACACCATGCCGACACTTCATG
>JAOUGG010000150.1 GCA_029857855.1 Acidimicrobiia bacterium
GGTGTGGACCCCGGTCGTCTCCAGGCGATCGGTCGCGGCGAGAGCCAGCCGGCCGCCGACAACGGGAGCGAAGCGGGCCGGGCCGAAAACCGCCGTGTCGACTTTCTCGTGAAGAAGCGGGAAGGCTGAGGGAGGGATCGTTCCATGGTCACGTCGTTCGTTCCCATCGGCCTGTTCGTTCTCGCCGGCTTCACCCTCGGCGTGATCGTCGGTCGGTTGGCCTGGGCCTCTTCGCAGTCGGGCACTCGATCGGGCACCATGGGTAAGTCATTTGGGTCGGAGGTGAAGAACCTGGCAAGGAGGGGATTGGCACCGATGGCCTTCTCTCCGCCCGTGGACCCGTCGGACCAGGAACTGCCTGTGTGGCGAATGAGGGAAATCGAAGCGCCGCCGGGCCAGTTGGGAACATGGTCGTGGTTCGACGCCGACTCGTCAACGGCCCGGCGGTGAACGCTGGCCACTGGTCAGGCGGCGGCCAGAACCGCGGGACGCGATTCATGGCGTGACTCGAAGCGGGTCAGCTCATCGCGCATCACGCGTGACAAGGTGCGGTGCAGCCCTGGGAGTTCGTCGAGGGTCCAGTCGAATCCGGCAATCCGTTCGAGGATGGTGAACAGGCCCGTCGAGAGATCGTCCCGCAGCCGCTCGTAGTTCTCGAGGTCGCCGCCGAGGATCGCCTCGCTCAGTAGTTCGGCGTCGCGCACGGCGTCGGAGATTCCGTGCGCGGCGGCTGGATCCTTGAAGTAGCCGGCGTCACCGACCAGTGCCCAACCCGGTCCGAACGCCTGTCGGAACTGGGCGACGTGCCCGGGGAAGGTCCGCAGCGGGCCGACCCGTCGGGCGGTGATGGCGGCCTCGTACATGTCGTCGCCGAGTTCGGCCATCAGCTCCAGGTAGGCCTCTTCGACTCGGCCCCGAACCGAGGTCACGAACCGTTCGCGGGGAATGCCGCCGAACAGGATGTGCCGGCCGTTGTTGGTCGGGATGATGCCGCCCAGCGCACCTTCGGCCGCGGCCCAGAGGTAGCCGTCGTCTGCCAGGTCGGCGCCTTCGACATAGGTCATCATCCACGATGCGCATGCCGTTCCGGAACGGGTGACCGGTGCCGCGACCTGGCGGGCCAGCCACGATCGCAGCCCGTCGGCTCCGATCACGATCTCGGCCGAAACGGCTTCGCGGCCCCGGTCGGAGCTGGAGGCGTCGTCCACGACGATGCCGGTGACCCGGCCGGTGTCGTCGCGGAGCAGTCCGGCGGCGGCCGTTTGGTGGCGGACCGTGGCACCGGCCTCCGCAGCAGCATCGGCCATCAGCGGGTCGAGCACCGTGCGGCGGGGGGCGTACAGCGGCTCGATACCGAAGGCGGTCACGTCGGTGCCGTAGCGGAAACTGGTGCGGGTGATCGGCGGTGTGCCGGCGGCCTCGATCCCGGGCAGGATGCCCCAGCGGTCGAGCGCATCGACGGCACCCCGCATAAGGGCGTGGCTCGACAGGGTGTCCTGGCCTCGGGCGGCCCGGTCTATGACGAGCACGTCGAGCCCGGCCCGGGCCAGGAGCATGCCGGTGGCGGCCCCGGCGGGACGGGCGCCGACGATGACGGCGTCGTAGCGTTTCGCCAGTGGTCCGGCGGATGTGGATTGGGTGATCATGACGTTTCTCCGTGACGATGTTCCGATGTCTACCCCTCATGGTGAGCGGAACCGGGATCACGTCCTTGGAGAACGTCTGATGAAAAGCTGAAGATCGGAGCGGCCGAGCCGGCTCTCGTTCAGCGCCGCTGGGAGCTGGTGATCGCCTCCCACACACGCTGGGCGGTGGTGGGGATCTCGATATGGCGGATGCCGAGGTGGGCGAGGGCGTCGACCACGGCATTCTGGACGGCCGGGGTCGCGCCGATGGTTCCCGACTCGCCGATGCCCTTGGCGCCAAGCGGGTTTCGGGGGGTTGCCGTCTCCATCGGGATTCGTGTGAAGCTCGGCAGCTCGGCGGCCGACGCCAGCCCGTAGTCCATGAAGTTGGCGGTCTGGGGGTTGCCGGCGGAGTCGTAGGCGAACTCCTCCATCAGGGCATGGGCGATGCCGGAGGCGACACCGCCGTGGACCTGGCCGTCGACGATCAGCGGGTTGACGATGGTGCCGGCGTCGTCGCAGCAGAAGTGATCGACCGCGGTGACCGCGCCCGTTTCCCGGTCGACCTCGACGACCGACAGGTGGGTGCCGAACGGGAACGTCGCCCCCTCGGGTACGTAGTCGACCTCGGCCATGAGTCGGCCGGCGAGCTCGTCGGCGGCGTCGCCCGCCGCCCGATTCGGGGCTGGGGCGGCGGCGGCGACGTGCCGGGCGATCGCGGCCCAGTCGGTGGACACCGACGGGGTTCCCACGACCGAGAAGGCCCCGGTGTCGGTGTCGAGCACGATGTCGCCGACCGCGGCCTCGAGCAGTTCGGCCGCCGCCTCCTTGGCCCGGCCGACGACGATCTCGCCCGCCTTCCAGACGGCCGATCCACCGGCCTGCAGCGACTTGGAGCCTCCGGTGCCGCCGCCGCGCTTCACCTCGTCGGTGTCGCCATGGCGCACCTCGATCCGATCGAGCGCGATGCCGGTCAGATCGTGGGTGAGCTGGGCGAAGGCCGTGTGATGACCCTGTCCGTGAGCCGACGAACCCGTGAGCACCAGCGCCGAGCCGTCGGACTTGATCTCGACCGAACCGAACTCCTGAGCGCCGAACGGATTGGTGATCTCGACGTAGCTGCACCAGCCGAGCCCGAGCAGCGGAGCCGTCGGATCGTTACGACGACGCTCCTGCTCGGCTCGAAGACCGGTGTAGTCGGCGGCATCGATAACCGCGTCGAGCGCCGCCGCGTACTCGCCGTTGTCCATGTCGGCCCCGGTTTGCGTCTTGTAGGGGAAGGACTCGGGCTTGATGAAGTTGCGGCGGCGGACCTCGACCGGATCCAGGCCGAGCTCGGCGGCGAACACATCGACCATCCGCTCGATGGCGGCGGTGGCCTCCGGCCGACCGGCACCCCGGTAGGCCCCCACGGGTGCGGTGTTGGTGACCACGGAGGTGGCGGAGAAATCGACCTTGTCGATGTCGTAGACGCCGCAGGCCATGATCTGGGTGAGGCTGGGCAGCATGGCCCCGATGCGGGGGTAGGCACCCGAATCCTGGAGCACGTGCAGTTTGTAGGCGGTGATCCGTCCGTCGCGGGTTCCGCCGATCGACGCCGTGAACTCGACGGCTCGTCCGTGGTCCATGCCCACCATGTTCTCGGAGCGGGTCTCGGTCCAGCGCACAGGCCGTTCGAGCCTGCGGGCCAGCGAGGCGACCACCAGGTCCTCGGGGTAGCGGCCGCCTTTGGCGCCGAACCCGCCGCCGACATCGGGGGTGATGACGCGGACCTGCGCGGGGTCGACACCGAGCGACGTGGCAAGCCCGTCGCGGGTGCCGTGGGGAAATTGGGTCGACGACCACTGGGTCAGGCGCAGTGTTCCGGAGTCGGCATCGACGTCCCATCGGGCCACCGCGGCGCGGGGCTCGATCGGTGCCGCAGTCATCCGGTGGTTCCGGAAGCTGAGGTCGACCCTAACCGCGACGTCGGCGAAGATGTCGCCGTCGCGGTTCGACTCGATCGTCGCGGCGACGTTGGTCCCCGCCTCGGGGAACAGGACCACTTCATTGTTGACCGCCTGCTTCATGTCGACGACCGGATCGAGTGGTTCGTAGTCGATCAACACGGTCTCGGCCGCGTCGACCCCGGCCTCGCGGGTGGTCGTGACCACCACTGCGACCGGTTCGCCGACGTATCGGACCCGATCGGCGGCCAACCAGGTCCGGGTCATGGCCTGGTTCAGGATCGGCATTCCCGGCTTCTCGGCGGTGAGATCGAGGTCGGCGGCGGTGAACACACCGGCCACGCCGGGCATGGCGGCGGCCTCGGCGGTGTCGACTCCGGTGATCAGCGCATGGGCCATGTCGGAGCGGACGAAGGTGGCGTGCAGCGCGTCGGCGGGGGCCAGGTCGTCGACGTAGGATCCGCCGACCGTGAGCAGCTCCGGATCCTCCCGACGTACGACTCTGGTTCCGATCATGCTCACGGTTGGGCTCCTTGCGTCGATCGTGTTCCCGGCGTTCGAGCCGCCCGGGCCTTGGTTCCCGCATTCTAACGTTCGCCTCCTAGCGGTTGTCCGTGCGGGTCGGTTGTCCGTGCGGGCCGCTGGTGTGGCCCATGTCTCATGGAGTTTGTACTGAATGAATGATCGTTCATCATCTACGTATGAGTGAACGATCGTTCATTCATACGTAGTCACGCATGCTTGGTCACATGCGTTACCACAACCGTCATGAGGAGCCCCATGAGCTGGACCACCAAGAACATTCAGGATCTGACCGGAAAGGTCGCCGTCGTAACCGGAGCCAACAGCGGCCTCGGCTTCGAGTCGGTCCGGGCACTCGGTGGCGCCGGAGCCCACGTGGTGATGGCGTCCCGCAATCCGACCAAGGCCCAGGCGGCCCACGACGAGATCATCGCCCTCGACCCGAACGCATCGCTGGAGCTGGTCGAACTCGATCTGGGCTCGCTCGAAAGCGTCAAGGCCGCTGCCGCCACCATCACACCGTGCAACTCCTCCCGTCGCTGCTGGCCGCCGAGGTGGCTCGTGTCGTGACCGTCAGCTCGGTCGCCCGGCTCCAGGGAAGCCCGGTCGACCCCGACAACGTCAACATGGAAGGCGAGTACTCGCCGTGGCAGGCCTACGGTCGCTCCAAGCTGGCCAACTACCACTTCGCCCTCGGCCTCCAGCGGGAGTTCGAGAAGCGCGGTCTGGCCGCTCAGAGCCTGGCCGCGCACCCCGGTCTGTCCAACACGAACCTCGCGTCCCACACCGTCCAGGAGGGCGGCGGGGGAATCCTCGGTGGCGTGTCGCATTCGATCGCCCAGTTTCTCGGAATGTCGGCGGCTCAGGGCGCCCTGTCGCAGTTGCGGGCGGCCACCGATCCCGAGGCGAAGGGGGGCGAGCTGTACGGCCCGGCGTTCGGGAGCAACGGTCCTCCCCTGAAGCGGCCGGTGCTGGCGCCGGGCCTCGACGACGCCATAGCAACCCTCTGGATGGTCTCCGAACGCGAAACCGGCCTGGCCTTCGACTTCGACTCGGTGGCCCCGACCCGGTCGGCCTAGGTTCGTCGGTGATGCGCGTGGAAGCGGTGGGCAGGAAGCGGAGGTCGGGGACCGGTAAGGCCGTCGCGGATCCGCCGTCGCCCGACCGGCCGGCCGCTGTGCGCCGAGCGCTCCGGTCGCTCGTGGCCGAGCGCGGCTTCCATGGGGCGTCGATGAGTGCGGTGGCCAAGCGGGCCGGTGTGGCCACCGGCACGGCATATGTCCACTACGCCTCCAAGGAGGAACTGGTCTACGCCGCATACCTCGAGATCAAGAGCGAGCTGGCCGATGCGATCGTGGCCGGAGTCGACGTAAACCCCGAGCGCGACGTCGATCCCGCCGACCGATGGCGGCAGATGATGAGAGCCGCCTACCGGCATCTGTCGGCCGAACCGGAGCGGGCCCGGTTTCTCACCCAACTGGAGGAATCGCCCTATCGGGTCGAGGCCCAGTGCCGTCTCGACGCGGAGGGCAACCCGCTGCAGGCCCTGGCCGCCGAGCCTCGCCTGGTCCGGCTGCTCGTGCGTCTGCCGCCCGAGGTTCTGTACGCCTTGTCGTTCGGTGTGCTGGTCAAGCTCGTCGCCGCCGATGTCAGCCTGTCCCGGGCCGAGCTCGACCGGCTGATCACCGCCACCTGGCGTGCGGTCACCGTCGCCTGACGACCGGCGCTCGGCAACGATCGTGACTGTCGGTCCCTACCGGAACGACGACGTCGACGCCGTTACACTTCCTGCGATGCGTTGGTGGAAGACAGCCGCTGTCTCGGCGGCCGTGATGTTCGGTGTCACGGGCTGCGGTGGCGCGGCCACCGACGACCCGTCGACCGTCCGCATGTTGGACAACCGCTACATGCCCGCCGACGTCGAGGTGACCGCCGGTGGCTCGCTGGAGTTCCTGAACGACGGTCGTGTCGACCACAATGTGATCGATGTCGACGGTGAGTTCGACTCCCGGGACGGTGGTGCGGGCGACCAGAAGCCGGGGGAAGCGTGGTCGCACACCTTCACCGAACCCGGCGTCTACAGCATCTACTGCTCACTGCACGCCGCGAAGAACAACTCGACGGGTGAGTGGTCGGGCATGGTCGGCACCGTCACGGTGGCCGAGGGAGCCTCGAACCAGTAGGCGCGCCGAACACGGAGCCGAGGACCGGAAGGAAAGAGGGAACAGGTGGCATCGGGGAACGGGAGACGATTCGTCGACAGGCACGGAATCGGGGTCACGGCCGCGGCCGCGGTTGCCATCGCTTTGCTCATCACTGGCTTCGGTCCGTTCGGACCGG
>JAOUGG010000152.1 GCA_029857855.1 Acidimicrobiia bacterium
CAAGCTTGGCCTGCCCCTGTTTCGCTATGGAGTCCTCCTCGAAAGCGGGCGGCTGCATCGAGATCGTGGCGACCTGGCCGAAGCCGGGCGTTTGTTCGAGGAGGCCCTCGGACTGGTGGAGCACCTCCGGGGATTCATCGGTGACGAGGGTGCCAGGACCAGCTTTCTGCAGGGCCGAGCGTCGGCCTGCAGCGATCTCATCTCGGTGCTGACGGCAGACGAGAATCCCGAGGCCCATCGACGCGCCTTCGACGTGGTCCAGGGGGCCAAGGCCCGAACCCTGTCCGATCTCCTCGCGGGGACGGCCCGTGCAGGCTCGACCGCTTCGATGACCCCGGAGTTGATCGATGCCGAATCCGACCTCGAGGCCTGTTACAACGCACTCCTCGCCGGTGGCCAGGGTCTCACGCAGACCCGCCGGAAGGCCATCCACGACCGCACGATCGAACTGGAAACGCGGATACGACGATCCCGCCTCGAGGCCGACATCGGGCCGCAAACCTGGGGCGCCCACGGTGACGGACCCGGCATCGTTCCCATTCCGGGAGACGGTGAACAGGTTGTCGAGTTCCACTTCATCGGTCAGCAGCTCGTTGCCTTCGTCTGGACCGACGGTGAGATGACGTTGATCACGAATCTCCCAACGCTCGATCAGTGCCGGAGTCTGCTACGCGACTGGGCACGACAACTCGAACGGTTCAACCTCGCAGCGCGGCTTCCGGGACGACCGGTCGACAACCTGGTCGCCTCGGCCGACGAGGTCCTGCAACGGATCTGGGCCCTGATCTTCTCGCCGGTGGCGGATCATCTCCCCGGCGGCGGCGAGCTGCTGATCATCCCGCACGGGCCGCTGAACGCCGTGCCGTTTCATGCGCTGCCCGCCCCCGGCGGGCGGATCGGTGAACGTTTCCGGATCTCCACCGCCGCCGGTTACGCGGTCGCCGATTCGTTGCGACGACGATCCGGTCGACGGCAGGGTGCCGTCGGGCGATCCCTCGTCGTCGGGGTCGCCGACGCCGCCGCTCCCGCCGTCGCCACCGAGGCGGCGGCTGTGGCCGAGCTGCTCGAAGGTTCCGAACTCCTGCTGAACGACGAGGCGACGATCGACGCATTCCGGTCGGCCTGCCAACAGCCGGTCGACGTGGCCCACATCGCCTGTCACGGAATCCACCGAGCCCGGAGTCCGATGTTCTCCTCGCTCAAACTGGCCGACGGGTGGCTGACGGCCCACGATGTGTTGACCGGCACCATCGACGCCGACCTGGTAGTGCTCAGTGCCTGTGAGTCCGGCCGGTTGAACAGCGACCGTGTGCTCAACGAGCCCGTCGGTCTCGCCCGGTCGTTCCTGGCGGCCGGCGCCCACGCCGTCGTCGTGAGCCTCTGGCTGGCCCACGACGAGGCGACCTTCGAACTCATGACCCGGTTCCACGAGAATCTGAACCAGGGATCGACGCCCGTCGTCGCGCTGCAGGCGGCGCGTACGGCGGTCGCCGAAACAAACCCCCATCCGGCAGCCTGGGCACCATTTATCGTTCACGGTGGCCTGCCCCCCGAAGGAGACCGATGACCTTGGAAAGACGGAACGTCGTATCGATGACGGTGGCGACCGTTGCGGCACTGGTGATGATCGTCGCGGTGCCGCCGGCATCGGCGGGCGAGCCGAAACCGGGCGACCCGACGGCGATCGTGATGCAGTTGCACGACCCGTCGACGCTATCCGGGCTGGAAGCCGACTATGCGTTGGAGGTCGTGGATCCCCTCGTGCCCACCCGCGGGCTGTTCATGGTCGCTCCGGATGGTGAACCGATGAAAGAGGGTGACCTCAAGAAGCTGGCCAAGGATCTGGTCAAGGACCCCCGCGTCGAGTGGGCCGAGGTCGACGCCGACAACGATGGGGTTGAAGACGACCGGTTCCACGCCTGGCCCAACGGGCGACCAGGCTCGACCGACCTCGACGCCGACGACTGGGCGAACCAGGAGGCCCTGCAGTACCTGGAGCTGGACCGGGTCCACCGGCAATCGACCGGGAAAGGTGTGATCGTGGCCGTGCTCGACACCGGAGTCGACATGGATCATCCGCAGCTCGCCGGTCATCTCGCCGCCGAGGGCCACTACGACTATCTCGACGGCGACCGTGACCCGAACGAGGAAGCCGACGGATTCGACGACGACGGTGACGGCGAGGTCGACGAGGCGTTCGGACACGGAACGCACGCCGCCGGTTTGATCGCGCTGGTCGCTCCCGACGCCGAGATCCGGGTCTACCGGGTGCTCGACGCCGACGGCGATGGCGATCCGTATGTGGTGGCCCTGGCCGTGAACGACGCCATCGACCAAGGCGCGGATGTGATCAACCTCAGTTTCGGCGTCGCTTCCAAACCCACGTCCAAGTACCTGAAGGAGGCGATCAAGCGGGCCAAGAAGGCCAACGTCACGATCGTGGCTGCCGCCGGCAACACCGGGACGAAAGACGATAGCCACTTCCCGGCCCGGGAGAAGGACGTGATCGGGGTGGCGGCCAGCACCCGCGGCAACGACGCGATCGCCCACTTCTCCAACTTCGGTAAACCCGCCCTCGTGGCGGCACCGGGCACCGATGTCGTGAGCACGCTGCCCGGCGGTGGGTTCGGGGCGTGGAGCGGAACCTCCATGGCCGCTCCAATCGTTTCCGGTCAGGCGGCGCTGGTTCGCAGTGACCACCCCGACGCCGATGTCAAGAAGGTGATCGAAATCGTCGGGAAGTCGTCTCGAAAGATGTCGGGCGCCCGCAAGATCGAAAAGGGACTCATCGACATCCTGCAAAGTCTGGGACGTCTGTAGGCGTTGTGGCCACCGCCTGACGGAGGGTGATCGTCGGCGGACCGGCAGAGATGGCGGCCGTCACCGGAGCCATACCGGACGGCTCGGCAGCCGGTCACGAAACATTCGGACTCGGGTCTGCCGCCGTCGTCTCTGCACCGTGTCGATGAACGCCCGCCAGCCGGGCGCCGTCACCGTTGCGGGACGGTCGACCGAAGTCAGGTGGCGGACCGCCCAGTCGAGGAACTCGCGGCGGGCGCCGGTGTGCCCTCCAGCGGCGTGTGCGGTGGCGGTGCAGGCCGCGTCGTGCTGCCGGTACCGGTACCACGATTCCCGGGTGACCACGGCGGCGTGGCGGCAGAGAACCTTGGTGTGGAAGACCTGGTCCTCGAACATGGCGGTGAAGGTCGGCTCGTAGCCGCCGACCTCGGCGATCACGTCGCGATGGACGACCATGTCGCAGATTGAGTTCCACTCGTCGCGGAGGAAGGCCGCGACCAAATCGGGGGGGTCGACGACGGTCGACCCGACAACCTGCTCCGGTTCGGTGTCCGATGTCGGCGGGGTGACCGCGGCGACGAGATCCTGAACCCAATCCTGCTGATCGGCGTCGGGATCCCAGCTTCTCCACCAGCACGCCGGACTCACGAGCACCTTGGCATCCCCGTGCCGGCCAAGGGCGTCGAGCTGAGCGGCGAGTTTGCCTGCGCTCCAGGTGTCGTCGGCGTCGAGGAAGGTGATCCACCGGCCACGAGCCGACGCAAGACCGAGATTTCGCGACGCGCTCATGCCTTTATTGGCGCCGTCGGGATGGGCGAGGCACCGTATCCATCGGGGGAAGGCGGCGGCGAGCGTTCGGGCGATGTCACCGCTCTGGTCGGTGGAACCGTCGTCCACCAGGATCAGCTCCCAGGACGGCCCGACCTGCGACGCCACACTGCCCACGGCGTCGGCCAGGAATCGTTCCTCGTTGTGGAAGATCATGATGACCGAGAAGTCCGGTGCCTCGTCGTCGCAGGACATCATGGAACCAGCTTCGGGCTGGTCCGGATGCGCCACTGCCGGCGGAGGGCATCTCGGAAACGACGGGGCATGGTGTGTCGGCCCACGGCACGGGCCACGCCCAGGAGACGATGTCGCCGATGACGACGATGGTGGGTCGAGCGCCGGGCGTTGCGCAGCGCTCGAGCCAGCGGCGGATGCATCAGTCCCCGCTCGTTCAGGTAGGCCTCGACGAAGTCGAGATAGGCGGTTCGCCGACGGTCGATGGTCGAGCTGTCGGACTCGGTGTTCGTGCACGAATCCGGATGCATTCGGTAGTAGTAGGTGACGTGATCATCGACGTAGACCGGGTGTTCGACGGCGATCTTCATCATGGCAACGGCGTCCTCGAACATGGTGCGAAACGCCTCCTCATAGCCGCCCACCGAAGTGAGGACATGGCGCCGTATCAGCGCTCCCCCGGGGATGAGGTAGTCGTCGCTCAGCATCATGACCGCCAGGTCGGGGGGCGGAACCAATCGACCGGCATGGGGATGGGAGCCGAACTTCCGCCGACCGACCCCCATGAGATCCTCGAGGTCGGCCGCCTCGGGATCGCCGGTCCATGTCCGCCACCGGAGGAGCGGAGCGACGATCATCGCGGCCATCGGATTGGCGCGATGCAGCGCAACCTGGCGCTCCAGCTTGTCGGGCAACCAGATGTCGTCCCCGTCGAGGAACGCGATCAGCTCTCCACGGGCGACGGAGGCGCCCAGGTTCCGGCTGGCACTCATACCACGATTGGCTCGATCCGGGTGGTGGACGACGCGGGTGCGAGGACAGCGGTCGGCCGCCCGCCCGGCGATGGCTCCGCTCCCGTCGGTGGAGCCGTCGTCGACGAGTATCAGTTCCCAGTCGTTGAAGGTCTGACCCTGCACACTCTCGATGGCCTCGGCCAGAAACCGCTCCTCGTTCAGGAAGATGATGATGGCTGAAACCGCAGGTGCGACGGTCACTGGCCTACCTTCCGATCCCATACGAAGGGCTCCAGCAAACGACGTTTCGCCGCAAGGCGAAACTCGGTAAACACCTGCTCCGCAGGTGCGACGGTCACTGGCCTACCTTCCGATCCCATACGAAGGGCTCCAGCAAACGACGTTTCGCCGCAAGGCGAAACTCGGTAAGCACCTGCTCCGCAGGTGCGACGGTCATGGAGTCACCACCGATCGACCGAACACGTGGCGGACGCGCTCGGTTCCGTCGAGCACGAAGAACGCATCGAAGACGGCCAGTGCATCGTCGGCCGAACAGTCGCCCGTGCGGACCCGGTACCAGTCGGCAACGTTGCGTTCGTCGACGACGCCGTCGATCTCGGCCAGCACGGAGCCGACGCCCAGGTGGGCGAGCACCGCAAGACGGTGATGGCCGTCGATCACCACCGACTGCGTCTCGCCGTTCGACCGTCGGAGCAGGAGGAGTCGAGGGAATCCCCGGGCCCGAAGCGGCCGGTAACCCTTCCGGATCGACCGTCGCAGGTCGAGCGTGAGCCGGCGTTCGTTGGCCAGGGTCGGGCGCCGGTCAGGTCGGTACCAGACCGTTCGATCCGGACCCCAGAGATCGGCCGTCGACGATCCGGTGGCCTCGTCGTAGGCCCACCCGAACGCGGGGCCGGCCTCGTCGTGATCGGCGGCGGCCAGGCCACCCCACGGATAGGTGCCCAGCCAGAACGGGCAGCGCGCCGTGAGCCCGAGCGGTTGGGCCGACAGGTCGAGCACCTCGTTGAGGTTGCGGACGGCGTTCACGGCCGGACTACCGAAGAAGCGCTCGAAGTCGGTGATCGGCACCGCCTCGTCGTCGACCGTCTGGTCGAGGAGCGCGACGAAGGGGTGCCACCCATGCCGTCCGAAGGTGAAGCCGAACTCGTCGCTGATCCCGGCCATCGGAACCCGCTGCAGCCGACGTCGAGCCGCCAGCCCGAGATGGCGGGCGACGAGAGCCAAGCCGGCGCGGGCCCGCCTAGCCACGGGGAACCCGTTGTACCAGTCGATCGACCCGGCGGTGAAGGCCGCGACGGATGCGATGGCGGTGAGGATGCTCGATCTGCCGACGGGCGTCGTGCAGGGCGGCGATCAGGCGTGGGTCGTCGACCATCTCCTCGGCCAGATGGTTCTCCACCCAGCGCAGGAAGACGAGTCGGGCCGCGTCGCCGCGGAGCCGGTCGGCGTCGGGACGGGTGCGGCCCCGCTGTGAGGCCTCGACCGGACCGGGATACTGGCGGTACAGATACCAAGACCGATCGGCGCAGTAGATCGGATATCGCAGTCCGATCTTGGCGAACACGACGGCATCCTCGTAGTTGTCGGTGAAGGTCTCGTCGGCACCGCCGACGTCGACGAAGGCGCTGCGGTGGAACAACGCCCCCGACGGTACGAGATCCTTGTGGCGGATGAACTCCGCGACCAGCTCGGGGGGCTCGTACAACCGGTTCGTCGCCAGCTCGAATCCGTCGC
Organism: Acidimicrobiia bacterium; assembly: GCA_029857855.1. GTDB lineage: Bacteria > Actinomycetota > Acidimicrobiia > Acidimicrobiales > SZUA-35 > JAHELU01. The sequence continues at coordinate 6,291 of JAOUGG010000152.1, forward strand.
CGTGGGTGCCGTAGAGCCCGTCGGCGTCCTCGGGTCGGCCGGTCCAGGAGCGCCAGAGAATCAGCGGACCGCAGACCACGGCCGCTTCGACGTGGCGCTCGATGAGTTCGATCTGGGACG
>JAOUGG010000952.1 GCA_029857855.1 Acidimicrobiia bacterium
CCGATCTCGACCGTTGCCACCCCGCTGACGTCGGGACCCTCGATGAGCACCGAGGCCGAGAAGGAGATGCTGATACGGATCGTGCCGAGGAACGTCTTGATCTTGATACCGGCCGAGATGGCGACGTAGGCCTCGACCCGGAACCAGAACGGATCGAAGTACACGATGCCGTGGGCGCCGAACGCCAGGCGGGCCCAGGCGAAACCGAAGTCGGCGCTGACCTCGACGTCGAGGCCGGCCATGAGAGCCTCGGAGGTCAGCGCGAAGTAGGTGCCGCCCTTGACGACGATCGAGTTGGAGATCTGCCACACCAGCCCGAGCCGCGGCACCTCCGGGTAACCGGCCCGGGAGAACGTCGGATGGTAGCCGCCGAGCGTCAACACGAACTGTCCGGCGTTCGGTCCCTTCCACCAGGTGGCGAAGGCGAACCCACCGGTCAGCCGCACCTCGGGATAGAGCAGCCAGGAGTTGTCGGTGAGCTGGGCCTGGATGAGGAACAGGCCCTCCTCGGTGGAGAATCGGGCCAGGAGGCCGAGCTCGATCGAGACCAGCGCTGCTTCCGGCCGGGGCAAGGCCATGCGGGCCAGACCCATCAGGTTGATGTCGAGCCCCGACCCGAACGAGACCGATACCACGGCGATGCCGTCGACGAGGCTGAACGAGGTGAAACTCAGCCCCGCGGCGAACCAGATGTTGCCAAGCTCGACCGGGAAGTACTCGTCGAGTTCACGGATCTGGTCGAGCGGCGGCGTGTCGGTGGTCGCTCCGGTGTCGAGGGCCCGGATGAACGGGTAGTCGCCCATCCGGGCGATGTCGTCGGGAACCCGGAGGCCGCGGTTGATGCCGAGCCCGCCACCGAGGCCGGTGACGAAGAACGCCGGGGGGCCGCCGATGGGTCCGTTGACGGCACCGAAGATGAAGAACGAGGCGGTGTCGCCGACCTGGGTGTAGCCGCCGAACAGCGACATGCCGTAGACGCCGAAGCGGCCCATGAGCATGCCCAGATAGCCGGGTTGGCCGTTGAGTTCCGTCTTGAGGAGCCCACCGGAGATGTAGACCCCCGACAGGTCGGCGGTGATGGCGAACCCTCGGATGTCGACCTTCCAGCTGTCGCCCTCGGTGACCGAACCCTCGACCCAGCGGATGGCCAGCTCGTCGACCTGAGCGGTCAATCCGAACAGCGATACCCGACCATCGAACAGCAGGGAGATGCCGACGACCCGCCCGGCGTCGATGGTGCTGTCGAACCCGAACCGTTCGAGGTACAGCGGACCGAGTTCCCGCTGGATGACGAGCCACCAGGGTCCCGGCTCCGGGCCTGCGGTGAGGCTGACCGACACGTCGCGGTCGGCGCCGGGCGGACGTTGCACGGCGAGGCCGGGGCTGAAGCTGGGTCGGGAATCGGATCCGCCGGCGGCCGCGGCGTCGTCCATGATGCCCGATGCCACCTGATTGTCGCCGCCGCCGGTGGGGGTGAAGGCGAGCCCGTCGAGGCGCAACTGGAAGCCGAGACCGGCGCCGGCCGGGTTGGATTCGCCGTAGAGGTGTAGGGCGATGGCATCGAGACCGAGGCCCCCCAGTTCGAGCAGCGGCCCGCTCTGCTGGCTGACCCGAACGCCGAGACCCCGGGCGATGATCCGGGGGGCGAAGTCGAACAGCGAGGGGTCGGTGGTCGATTGGCGGAGCGCCACCAGGGTCAGGCCACCGGGATCGGAGCCGTCGATCCAGGAGTCGTCGACCTCGAGTTCGATGACCGGGTCGTCGGTGAGTTTGAACCGACCGTTGCCGGCCAGCGACAGGTTGAGCCCGTAGTGGTGGAAGCCGCCGGAGGTGTCGGCGTAGTAGCCGACCTCAAGTGCCGGGTTGGCGCCGATGGTCACCGACAGTCCGGCTTCGCCGAGGTTGGCCAGGAGCCGGAACAGCCGGGTGACGATGGCGTCGATGTCGAACAGGTCGGTGAAGAACGCCGGGTCGATCGAGGTGTCGGTTCCGGTTCCCGCCGGGTCGAGCACCACCCCCCGCAGCGCGGGTCGGGCCCGGGGACCGAGAACGGGTTCGGCCAGCTCGACGGCGACCGA
>JAOUGG010000951.1 GCA_029857855.1 Acidimicrobiia bacterium
GCGGCTTGCAGGGCGGCGTCGAATTCGGGCTGTGGTTCGAAGGAGGCATTCGCTCCGGTCGCGCTGTTGAAGCTCTCGATCAGCGATGTCAGCTGCGCGTCCTCGGTTTCGCTCGACGCCCATCCCCAGAGCTGAAGCTCGGCACCGGCCAGATCGACATCGGTCGTGGCGGCCGCGTCGTCGCCGCTGCCCTCGTCGCCGGCCGAGTCGTCGCTCCCACCCGAATCGTCGGTGGCGGTTGTTTCTACCGTGTCGCCTTCTGCTTCTGCGCCGGCGCCGGTGCTGTCATCGTCGCTACCGCACGCCGCCCCGATGAGTGAGAAGGCGAAAATGAGCGCGAGAAGTCTGGTGAGTGTCCGTGACATGTAACTCCCCTTGGTTTCGGCCTGCCGTCAGGTGTCGGCAAGCATTGGATTGCGGGTGGACTGGCGGATGATGAGATCAGGTTCGATCAGGACCGGGCCCGAAGGCGACGGTGCGGTCCGACCGAGCTGCGAGACAAGTCGCTCAACGAGCAACGAGCCGATGCGGTCCATCGGCTGACGAAGGGTGGTGAGCCCAGGTGACGTGAGCGACGACGCCGGGACGTCGTCAAAGCCGGTGACGGCGACATCGGCGCCCGGTCGGAGATCGAGCGCCCTCAGACCGTCCATGACACCGAGGGCGAGTACATCCGATACGCAAACGATCGCATCGGGGCGACTGTCCTCCATGAGATCGGCCACGAGCTTTCGTCCTCTGTCGTAGTCGTTGCGCACCTGCTTGACGGCGACCGATGCCGCTCGAGAGCGTTCAACTCCGTCGAGGTACCCCCGCAGGCGGTCGTCGCCCGTGGCCGAACCGTCGGGCCATCCAATGAAGGCGAAGCGTGTCCGCCCGACGCCGGCAACGTGTTCGACGGCCGCGGCGATGCCCGCGGCGCCATCGACGTCGACCGCTGTGACGCCGGGATCCCCGACGCGACCGAAGCAGACGAAGGGGATGTCTCGGTCCTGGAGGAAGGCGACCCGCTCGTCGTCGTATTCGATGCCGGACAGGACGAAGCCATCTGCTCCGCCTCGGCGGAGGAGATCCCGGTAGGGCTCGACCGAATCATGCCCCTGTTGAACGAAGAGCAGCATTTCCAGCGAGGATGCCGCCGCCGTGGCCACAATCCGGTGGAGGAACACGTCCAGCGCAGGGTTGGGTTCTTCATCACCCGGCAGGCAGTAGGCGATCAGGTGCGTCCGTCCGCCAGGCAGACTCTTCGCCGCCCGGCTGGCCTGGTAACCGAGCTTCTCGACGGCATCGAGAACCTTCCGCCGCGTGGCGTCGGTGACGTGGGGGTGATCGTTGAGAACGTTCGACACGGTCGACACTGCGACACCCGCGGCCGTGGCAACATCCTTGATGGTCGGGCGTCTTTGTCGAGCCATACTGGCACCCTAGTCGACGCCTTGGAACGTTTCAAGAAACATTTCTAGAAACGTTCCAAGGATCTGTGGCAGACTCTGGCGTGGGACCGCAGCACCCAGGTCGATTGCGAACCCGACAACAGTCGCCAACGAGCCGCCCCAAGCAAGGAAGTACATGTCGAACCCTCTTCCCGACAACGCCATCTGTCTCACCAGAGGCGGTGTGGCCGTCGTCACCCACCAGGACGGCACCATCGACGGCGGCCGTGCCGACGGCATCTATCTCAGGGACCGCCGCGTCGTTTCTGGTCTCGCCATCAAGATTGCCGGACGAAGTCCTCGACTGCTGACATCGGTCCGTCTCGGCCCCTCCCGCCACCGGTTGGTCCACGGTATCTGGACCGGCGACCCTGATCCGAGCGCGATCGTCGAGCGAACCATCGATCTCGACGGCTGCTACACGGAGAGTTGGTCGCTGCGAGCGTTCCGGACCGAGGTCGACCTCGACGTGAAGATCGTGCTCGAAGGCGACGGTCGTCCCATTTACGGCCTGGACGGACCCCTGCCGGCCGCAGAGGCGTTCGACGTCGCGGCCTCGATCCGTGCCCCAAGCCTGTCCTGGACCGGCGGGGCGCTCAAAGGTCGGGTGCTCCTGCGACCGGGCGTATCCGAGCATCTGACCTG
>JAOUGG010000953.1 GCA_029857855.1 Acidimicrobiia bacterium
ACCTTCCAGTGCGGATCGAACCATCCCGGCTGGTCCAGATCGCTGCCGGTGTCGTGGCCACAGCGGCTCTCGGCAGCCTGTTCACCCTGCGGCGAATACTTCAGATCGATCCGGCCGAAGCGATTGGATAACAGTGCCATGCCAGCGCTACAACTCACCGACGTCAGCAAGATCTACGGATCCGAGGAACAAGCAGTGGTCGCCCTCGACCACGTGAATCTCATCGTCGATAACGACGAGATGTTGATCCTGATCGGCCCCTCAGGGTCAGGCAAGACAACACTGTTGACCGTGGCCGGGGCGCTACTGCGGCCGACGTCTGGCAAGGTCCAGGTCGGTGGCGACGATATCACCGGGCTATCGGACAAGAGGCTGTCGACCTTTCGCCGAGATCGAGTCGGGTTCGTGTTCCAATCAGTCAATCTGGTGCCGTTCCTCACCGCTCAGGAGAACCTGCTCGTAGTTCGCCAGTTCGGGGGCGCACGGATCGATCGACCGGCCAAAGATCGAGCCGATCGACTTCTCGAGGAGCTGGGCCTCGGTGGCCGAGGCAAAAGCCTGCCAGCTGAATTATCCGGCGGGCAGAAACAGCGGGTGGCTATTGGACGGGCGCTGATGAACGAGCCGTCGCTGATCCTGGTCGACGAACCGACCTCATCCCTGGACTCCGAACTCGGCCAACAAGTAATGGACCTCATACGCCGCGAGATCAAGAGCCGGGGTGTCTCGGCCATCATCGTCACCCATGACGATCGGGTCCTTGGCTACGGCGACCGCATTGTTCGCATCGTGGATGGCTCCCTCGAGGCCGGGTCGAATACCTCGGCCCTCACCAACGCCGCATCGATCAGGTGGCCGAAATAGAAGACGCTCCGGAGTAGCGGCACCCGTCGCATCTGGGCGATTCGGTGGTCGACACGAGATCAGTTCGACGTGGATCGAGCGGAGGCTCCTGTCCAAGCATTCGCCTACGGCAGGCCAACCGCCTGATCGTAGGTCAGGATCTGGGCCGCCCAGTTGGCCACTTTCTCACCGGGGATGGAGCGACGATCGGGCCATGGCATCGTGAGATCCACCGGTTGGCCCCGGCTGATGACCGCCTTCAGGTTCGACCGGTCCTGCAGGACCGTGACGTCGGCCGCGGGGTTGCCGTCGACCACCAGTACGTCGGCCCAACGGCCGGGCTCGATCACACCGAGTTCGTCGGGGGCGTTCATGGCGATGGCGTTGCTCATCGTGGCGCACTTGATGGCCTCGACCGGCGTCAATCCCAACTCGTTGACGAAGACCTCCAGCTCCCGTGCGTGCCAGTGACCGTAGGGGGTGAGGGCGAAGCCGCTCTCCGACCCGCACAGGATCGGGACGCCCTCGTCATAGGCTTTGCGCATCATCGCCGCGGTGGCCTTGATCTCACCCCGGAACACGTCCTGCATCCCGATGCCCGCCCCGACCCGGTCGCCGTAGTCGGCGAGGTTGGCGAGGAACGTGAAGGTCGGGCAGATGGCCGAGCCGTTGTCGATGATGGCCTGGAGGCCGTCGTCGTCCATGTAGGAGGCGTGGAGGATGAGGTCGACTCCGGCGAGGGCGGCGTCGAGCGTTGACGACGCGTTTCGGCAGTGGGCGGTGACCGGCACGCCGAGCGCATGAGCCGTGTCGCACACCGCCTTCATCTCATCGCGGGTCCAGACCTGGAGCTCACCCTTATGGGTCGGGATGGACCCGGTGGCGTGGATCTTGATCCAGTCGGCACCCATCTTGATCTGACGGCGGGTCTCGATGATCATCTCGTCGATCGTCTGGACGACCGCAGCGTAGCCGACCTCGCCCTGGTCGGGGATCAGCCGCCCGGCCGTCCCACCGACGGCGGTGAGAAGAGCCTGGACGCCGGTCTTGATGCGGGGCCCGGGGAAGGCACCGCTGTTCACCACGTCGCGGATCTCGGGGCCGATGCCCATGACCGTGTCGGGGTCCATGAAGGAGGTGACGCCGGCCAGCAGCAGCTTCGGCAGGTTGAACAGGGTGATCATGGCCGCCGTGGTCGGGGGCCGGTGGTAGAAGAGTTCGTCGTTCGACTGCA
>JAOUGG010000954.1 GCA_029857855.1 Acidimicrobiia bacterium
AGGCCTGATTCTCGGAACCCGGGTTCTGGGGGCAGATGTTGTGAGCCTCGTCGATCACGATGATCGTCGGCCTGCGATCCTTGCGGTTGTCCCAGAGGTACCCGAGCACCGCTGCAGCGGCGATGGATGTCTCGGTGGCATCGGGAAGACTGCCCAGATCGGCAACCATGACACGGCGGCCATCGACTGCATCCATGACTCGTTCCTCACCTCCTCCCCAGATCGATTGGCGGGCCACGCCAAGGTTGTCGATCCGCAGGCCGAGGAGACGAGTGTCGGCCTCGAAGGAGGCTCGGGTCTGATCGATGATATCTTCGAGGCTGTATTCGGAAGTGTGGAGACCTCGGATGATGCGCACGAACGCGTTGTACTCGTCGGCGTCGACCACAGGGTTCAAACCCAGGATCATGGTCTGTTGTTCCAGCGAGAGGCGGCTGAATCGGGCTTGCAGACGATTCGCGGCGCCCTCGCCGCCGAAGATCTTGACGTCTTGGGCGACCCCTGGATAGCGATCGGCCAGATCGTCGTCGCCGTGTGTTGGACCGTCGGCCGGAGCGACGGTATCGAGGTTCACGTAATCCGAGTTCGGATCGAGAACGATGAGATCGATGTCGGTTCCGAGCAGTAGACGTTCCAGGATCACGCCGAGGGTGTAGGTCTTGCCCGAACCGGACTGACCGCACAGGAACGTGTGACGGCCGAACCCCTTGGCGTGCAGTAGCGCCCGAACATCGGGTTGACCCTGAATCGCACCGATCTCCAGCGCCGCTCCTTTGCCCAGGGATGCCGCCAGATGCTCGGCCACCTGTCCGGAATCGGCCGGCCGGATCGAAGCGTCGGTGAAGGTATCGGTGGTGTCGACACGGCCGAAGCCGTCCCCGTCGACCCGGGCCAGCAGGGTGCCCTGTCCACAAAGCCGACGAGGAGGCCCGAGAGCGGAAACGGCGGCTTCGGTCTCCACCGACTGACTGAGTATTCGACCAAGGAAGCTTCTCCCTGCGCCAGCATCGACCAGAACATAGCTGCCGACCGGCTGGGCCGCTTCGAGATCTCCCTCGAAGTGGAAGGTCCTGCCGTCGATCGAGTAGCCCTTCACGAGCCCGGCCGACCCGTATCACGGTTCCGATCGGTGGCGTGGCGTTCTGGCTTGGGCGACGTCATAGGCGCCGAGTATTACATACCGGAATGGACGAGGCAACAGTGACCGGGCCGCTCCGACCAGGTGATGGATCCGTCGTCACAGCCTGCCCGCCAATCGTTGATGGTCGGTCTCATCGATGCCCGTCTCCGAGTGGCCAACCTCGGTCATCACCCAGCCTTCGAGTCTTGGCCGCCGATGTCGACCAGCCCGGATACGCGCTCGGTCCCGTAGCCGGCGTCGAGGTCTCGGGCACCGGCGTTTGAGGGCCGACACCCTCGATCCCCTCTGTTCCTCGACAACTTCGTAGAGTCGGTCCGCCTGTTGGGGGCGGGCCGGATGAGGCTCCCCTACGGCTTTCGCTGCTCCCGGTAGCGGCGGATGATGACGGTGGCGTCCCGGCGATTGTCGCCGGCTTCCTGACTGTCGGCCAGGTACTTCCGGGTCATGGCGGTGAGGGGGGCCGGGGCGCCGATGGCCTTGGCTTCGTCGGCCACCAGGCCGAGGTCCTTGGCCATCCAGTCCACGGCGAAGCCGAAGTCGAACTTGTCGGCCAGCATGGTCTCCGCCCGGTTCGACAGGTACCAGGAACCGGCCGCCCCCTGGGAGACGGCGTTGAACACGAGGTTCATATCGAGCCCGGCCTGCTCCCCGAAGGCCAACGCCTCGGCTGCCCCCTGGATGGCGCCCGCGCACAGGATCTGATTGACCATCTTGGTGAGCTGACCCGACCCGGCCGGGCCGACAAGAGTGATGGCCTTGGCGTAGGCGTCGATCACCGGCTCGGCCTTGGCGAAATCGTCCGGGTCGCCGCCGCACATCACGCTCAACTGCCCGGCCTCGGCACCGGCCTGGCCGCCCGAGATGGGAGCATCGATGAAACCGACGCCGGCGGCCCGGCAGGCCTCGTCGAGTTCCCGGGCCAGCGCCGCTTGGCC
>JAOUGG010000956.1 GCA_029857855.1 Acidimicrobiia bacterium
GGCCCGATACTTGACATATGCATAGACGCTGGCCATGCCACCGGCCACCACTTGAATGATGACGCTGCCAGTTGCCGCGTCCAGATAGGCGATCACTATTGTATTCTCCTTTTCGGTTGACAGGTTTCCATTGGCCTCTTCGGCTAGTCCTTCGTAGACGTCGAGCGCAACTCATCGAGGTCGATTTCCAAGATGCCGTTGGCGTCTGTCGGGATGCCCTCGACGATGAACGTCCGCTCTACAGGGGGATCGGGCTCGACGCCCAGAGCGCAGGCCGCCGCAAGATGGAAGATCGTGACAAGGGTCGCGTCGTCACTTGGTGTCGAGCATTCAGGAGCCAGTTTGACCGCTGAGAACACACCCAGGCGCTGCTTGATGTCGACCTGGGTCCAGTTTGCCGGATCACCGTCGAGCACACTGCGGTCATCGACCGTTCCGTGGTCACCGGTGACGACGACCACGGCCTCATCGACCGACCCAGCCAAGGCCTCTAGAACCAGCCCGTTCACACATTGAATTTGGCCGATATAGGTATTGGTTTCAGCGAACATCTGGTGTCGATCACAGGATGAATCCAGCTCCAATGGAATATGCGGGCTGAGTACGTGGGCGTAGACAAAATCCGGCTGACTGTTCGTCGATGCCTCCTCGACAACCGCCTGCAGCGATCCGAGAATGTCGTCGGCGGTGTTGGGGAAGGGGTGTCCGAGCGACCACGTCACAAGACCGACGTACGGATTTGACTGAAGCCAGACGGTCGTGGTTTCGTCGATCAACCCGTTTCCGATACACACATCAGGGCTACTGGAACACTCGACGTCCACGGCTGGACCCTCGATGTGGGTGTATCGGTAGCCGTTGGCACGCAGGAGGTCGGCCATTGGGTTATCGCCTCCCACCATGGCAGCGATCCGTCGTCTGTCACGCAGATTGTAGGTCTGGCCCGGCTCAACTAGATACTGCCCCGACATTACTGTCGCGATCGATGTAATGGTTCGCGATGAGTTGGCCCACGCCTGCGGAACGACATCGATTCCCTCCTCAGCCAACGCATCGGTGAACTCCCGATTGTCAAATCCGAAGTCCTCGACGAGCGCATCGCCACGGGCGTATTCGTCGAGGACCACCACTATCAGATCGCGGCTTGCTGTCGGAGTGCCGAAATCCATGGCCACCGGTTCGACGGTCGGATCCGATCTGAGGAGGCTCACGACGGGACCGATGGTGGGCAGTGATCCAGACAACACGATGAATGTGAGCACCAGTGTCCGGAATGCTGGGTTGCGGATTTGATAGCAGGCGGCTGTCGCAGCCACGGGCGTTAAGACTGCGGCGAGAACAGCGGCAGCGAGAGATCCCGTGAGGGCTCCAAGCCCGAACCAAGTCGATTGCGTCGAAAGCCAGAAGGAGGCCGCAGCGGCAAAGCCAACGCGATTTCCGTCGAGTCCCGCCTTATGTAGAGCAATCGCTAGGAACACGAGAACGATCATCGTTGCACCAGCAAGCATGACCAACTGGACGAGATTGACACGAGAGCCGAGATTCCCAGCCACCACGGCGTAGGCCCGATAGGCGACCATGACGGCGATTGGCCCAACAATTCCCGGCAAAAGGGTCGACGTCGACTCGGATAGCTCCGATCCGCTGTCGTCGACCCGGTCAGTGAGCGCTGGCGGCGATATCGCCGCACGCTCGATAGAGGCAATGCCTTCACTCATACCGAGGTCTAGCGGTCGCCGCTGAGTCGTCGAGTTGGCACACTAGTCGCCCTGGAGCGCTTCACTGACGAAGGCTCCGTTGGGATCAAAACGGAAGTTGGCGAAGTCCTTGACGAACTCAAGGTGTATGTCAACCTCACCACGACGATTCTTCTCGATCGAGAAGATCGATCGCCGGCGGGCCTCGTCGAGCTGCGTGAGGTCGAATTTCAGATGGCGGTCGGACGTCGCCGTTGCCTTCTGGTTGAGCACGATCGCCATATCGCACTCATGAGCGATTGCGTCCGATCCGCGGAGGTGCTCCATTCGGAGTCGGTCGACCCCGATACCGCTCGACGACGCCGCGGACAGGG
>JAOUGG010000153.1 GCA_029857855.1 Acidimicrobiia bacterium
CACACCGACCGGACAAGGTCGGCAGGGCCGCTAGCCCGACCGGTGTTCCGAGACCGCGGCAAGGCTCGAAGATACCTCTGCACCATCGTCGCCACCGGTCACCGGCCGTGAGTACTGATCGAAGGTTGACTCATCGACTCGTGGTTCGACGGCTGCCAGCCAACTCTTGCCGACGTATCCAGCGAAAGTGTCGGTCACCAAGCCGACCCGATCGTCTGCAACCCGGTCCTTGTATGCGTTCGCAGCCTTCTTGGTCTCGAATGTCCCGTCGGTGACGTTCGCCTCTGTCCGGGGTGGCACTGATTGCGTTTGAATCGAGTCACGTGCGAGTGCCCCGGTGCCACTACGTTGTCCGAGGCCGTTTGGAGTAGGCAGTGTTCTCGAATAGAACCGATGCGGGAGTACGTCTCGCCGACAGGCTTGGGCACCTGCGGGGCGGCGATACGGTTGTCGTAGGTCTCCCTCGGGGTGGTGTGCCGGTGGCGTACCAGGTCGCCCGCACCCTCGATGCACCCCTCGATGTGATCCTGGTTCGAAAGTTGGGGGTTCCCCACCAGCCTGAGCTGGCCATGGGCGCGATCGGCGAGGATGGCGTGCGAGTCATCGCTGATGACATCGTCCGAATGGCCCGGGTCACCGACGCCGAGCTCGCCCGGGTCGAGAGCAGGGAACGCATCGAGCTCGACCGACGGGCGAGCCTGTACCGGGCCGGCAGGAAACGCATCCCGCTTAGGGGACGGGTCGTGATTGTCGTTGACGACGGCGTCGCCACCGGATCGACGGCGAAGGCGGCCTGCCAGGTGGCCCGACAGGAAGGCGCAAGTCGTGTGATCCTCGGCGTCCCGGTGGCCCCGGTTGACTGGACTCGCCGGCTGGTCGGCGTGGCCGACGAGCTGATCGCGCTGGACACCCCGGAGTACTTCTTCGGTATCGGGCAGTTCTACCGCGATTTCTCTGCGACCAGCGACGAGGAGGTGATCGCGTGCCTTGACTTGGCCAGCAAAGAGACCACGGCGAGCGCGGCGCACGATCCAGGCGCCCTGGGAGTTGATCCTCCAGTTCGCGACGAGGACGTTGCGGTCAGAGCCGGCGACGTGGCTCTTGGCGGGCACCTGAGGATTCCGGAACGGGCTCGGGGGGTCGTCATCTTCGCCCACGGCTCCGGTAGCAGCCGCCACAGCCCCCGTAACCGCTATGTGGCGTCGGCGCTGAACGAGGCCGGTCTCGCGACGCTGCTCGTCGACCTGCTGAGCGAGGCCGAAGAGGCCGAACGGGCCAACGTGTTCGACATCGAGCTTCTTACCCGGCGTCTCGTCGACATCACCCGGTGGGTCCGCGATGAGCCGGACCTCGCCGGGTTGGAGATTGGCTATTTCGGGGCCAGTACTGGTGCCGCGGCAGCGCTGAGCGCGGCAGCCGAATCGCCGACCAACGTGTCTGCGGTGGTCTCTCGGGGCGGACGCCCCGACTTGGCCGGTCCCCGACTCGGGCAGGTGCGAGCACCGACCCTGCTCATCGTCGGTGGCCACGACAACGTCGTGTTGGGCCTCAATCGCGAAGCCCAGGCCCGAATGAAGTGCCCAACCACGCTCGAGGTGATTCCCCGAGCGACTCACCTGTTCGAGGAGCCGGGCACCCTCCGAGTAGCGGCCGAAAAGGCGGCGTCCTGGTTTCTCGAACACCTCGTCAACGGTTCGCCGACTGCGAGCTCGTCATGAAGCTCCTCTTGGCCGGCGACACCATGCTCGGGCGCAATGTAGCTGAGCGGTTGCAGACAGAGCCGCCTGAGGTCCTGGTCGCGGACGAGGTGATCGAGATCGCCCACGAAGCCGACCTGTTCCTGCTGAACCTCGAATGCGCCATCTCCGCTCGAGGCGAGCGCTGGCCCGACCCGACCAAGCCGTTCTTCTTCCGGGCCCCCCCGGTCGCGACCGAAGTGCTTACGCTTCTCGGTGTCGACTGCGTAACCTTGGCCAACAATCACGCGCTCGACTACGGCCCGGCGGCCCTGCTCGACACCTTCGATCACCTGAGCGCCGCAGGCGTCGCCTGGGTCGGGGCCGGAACCGACGAACGGTCGGCCCGGTCCCCAGTTGTGCTCGAGCACGAGGGTTTCACTCTCGGGATCGTTGGCGTGACCGACCATCCTGCCGCCTATGCGGCGGGACCTGAGCGCCCGGGTGTCGCCTACGCCGACCTGAGACACGGGAAGATGCAGTGGCTGCTCAACACGATCGGTGACCTCGCGACCGACGCCGTTCTCGTGACCCCGCACTGGGGTCCCAACATGGTTGGCGAACCGGTGCCGCATGTTCGAGCCACGGCCCAGGCGCTTCGAGCCGCCGGTGTCAGTCTGATCGCCGGACACTCAGCCCACGTCTTCCACGGCGTCGCCGACAGGGTGCTCTACGACCTGGGTGACTTCCTTGACGACTACGCCGTCGGACCAGGGCTCCGAAACGACCTCGGACTCCTCTTCCTCGTCACGTTCACCGGCGGGGTCCCCGAGCGAATCGAAGCGATTCCTGTTGCCATCGACCGCTGCCACACACGCCTGGCCAGACCCGACGAGGCTCGATGGATAACCGCTCGATTCCGACAGGCCTGTTCCGATCTCGGAACCAGCGTGATCGAAGAGCGGGGCCGACTCGTCATCCAACGAACAGCGCAGTAGCAGAGCCGTGCCACGAGCCGAGCGGGGACACCGAGCACTGCCCCACACCGCTGATGTGATCCTCGAGGCATGGGCCCCCGACTTCGGGGCTTGCTGTGAGGAAGCCATATCCGCCCTGATCGCCGTCTGTATCGACGGCTCGACCGCTGACATCGTCGGGGAACATGTTCTGTACGTGCCGCGAGCATCATCGTTGGATTCGATGCTGCTCGAGATCCTGGACGAGCTCATCTTCATACTCGACACCGCAGCCACCCTTCCGGTTCGAGCGGAGGCCGAACAACAGGACGACGGCGGCTTGAAGATCAGGCTCCTGATGGCGCTGCGGGAAGCTGTCAGATCGACCGGCTCGGTACCGAAGGGCGTCGCCAGATCAGAGCTGACCGTTGAGTGCGGCCCGAACCGGGTTCGCTGCGCCTTCCTGGTGGACGTTTGAAGGCTTCACCCTTTGACGACGCCGAGGGGGACGAGACGGGCGACTCGACGGGCCAGGCCGGCTCGCTCCACCGTTTCGACCACGGCATCCACGTCCTTGTAGGAGAAGGGAGCCTCTTCGGTGAGTCCCCTGGAGGAGCCGGCCCGGACTTCGATTCCCTGGGCAGCCAGCTGATGCCGCAACGCCTGAGCTGAGATCTTCTTGCGAGCCGCCGTCCGGCTCATCGTCCGACCGGCACCGTGACACGTCGAATGGAACGCGTCGCTGCCCGCCGCACCGACGAGAACGTACGAGGCTGTGCCCATCGAGCCAGGCACCAGCACCGGCTGTCCGACCACAGCCAGGTCAGGGGGCAGGTCCGGATGGCCGGGAGGCAGGGCCCTGGTGGCTCCCTTGCGATGGACGCACAACTCCTTCGGCTCGCCGTCTACATCGTGGCTCTCGAGCTTGGCCAGGTTGTGGGAGACGTCGTAGAGCAGTTCGAGACCTCCGGTGCCAACTGTGCGACGAAACACCGAGCGGACCGCTTCAGCCAGAAGTTGGCGGTTCGCTCGCCCATAGTTGGCGGCGGCCGCCATTGCCGAGAGATAGGCAGCACCAGCCGGAGATCGAACGGGGACGCACGCAAGCTGGCGGTCGGGGACGGAGATGCCATACCCGACCATGGCCGACTCCATGAGCTTCACCTGATCGGTGCAGATCTGGTGGCCGAGGCCACGGGAACCGGAATGGATCATCACGCAGACCTGCCCAGGGTGCAACCCGAACACTTCGGCCACCTCTGAGTCGAGGATCTGGTCGACGGCCTGGACCTCCACGAAGTGGTTCCCGGATCCGAGGCTCCCCAACTGATGCAGTCCTCGTGCCAACGCCCGGTCACTCACCACGTCGGGATCGGCCCCGGCCAGCACGCCGCCATCCTCACATCGGTCCAGATCGCGGGCCGTGCCGTGGCCCTGTTGGACCGCATAGGGCGCTCCCTGCGTGAGGATCCGCTTCAGCTCGTTCCCATCCTCGAGATCCCAAACCGCGCCGGGCCCCATGCCGGTTGGCACCGCCCGCTCCAGCTGATCCATCACGGCGGGCAGCAATGGCGTCAGCTCGGCCCTCTCGAATGGTGTCAGAAGCAACCGGACCCCACACGAGATGTCGAAGCCGACCCCGCCCGGGGAGACGACACCACCAGCGGCGATGTCGGTGGCGGCCACACCGCCGATCGGGAATCCGTAGCCCCAATGCACATCCGGCATCGCGTACGAAGCCCGGACCACACCGGGCAGAGTGGCTACATTGACCACCTGCTGCAGCGAACGGTCAGCGGCGACCTCAGGGAGCAACGCCTCGGAGGCGAACACCACGCCCGGTACCCTCATCGCTCCCGTGGGCTCGATCCGCCATCGCCACGGCGACTCCTCGACCAGTGTGATGGCAGCCATTGGAGAGCCGGACCTGGCTACGTCTGCTCGGACGTGCCGGCATCGTGCGGGTAGCCGGCGCCGAGATCGGACGTTCCGACCTCGAGGGACGACTCGTCGTGCGTCGTCGACGACAGGTCTTCGACCTCACACTCGATGCCGGGTGTCTCCTCCTTCGAGGCCACCAATGCGGCTGCCTCGTCGACCGTTTCGCACAGCTGCGTGTCAATGAGCTCGCCATGCCGGTAGATCCTGACCTCTACTGTGGGGGTCTCCCCGAACTCTGCGGGTTTCATCTCGCTCATGGACTGCTCCCTCTCGAGCCGGGCTTCGGGCTTGCAGACCAACACGCTGACCCAACTGGCCGTCGCTCGGTAGAGGCAATGGTCATGACTCACCGGCGATCAAGGGGACAGCGTCGTTTCGTCAAGGGACGTCCGCACGGGACGTTCGGCCCTACGTCGCCGCTCCTTCGGGTCGAGAGTGTCGGTAATGCGAGCGTTGATGGCGGGCCTCGTTCTGGCACGACGACCACGCTCCGGGTCGATCGACCCGATGGCAGCGCAACGGAAGTCGTCCACAACGACGCTGGCCGGATCACGATCGTGCGACTCGCTCCAGACGGCGCGGTCGTCGCTCGACGGCGCCGCATCGCCCGCCGTAACCCGATCTGACCTGCCGGTGGTACTGGTGCTTGTTCGACCCCGAGAATCTCGGGGCTGCGGGCCAACATGTCAGCATCGATCACGTCGGTCTTGTTCGCGCCGGCAATCGCTTTGCGGAGCCGAGCTGAGTCTCGGTTGGCCACGAAACCAACGCGACATCCCGACTCACAGATGGCATGCAGCAACAGCAGCCACGTGCCCGCTGTTCGTTCGGCCACCACCATCGCCGGCGCCCAGTCAGCCAACCGGACCGTCAACTCCTCCAGCCCGGCCAATGTCGGCTGGACCCAGAAGTCCTCGGCTATGCCCGGTCCTCGATTAGCAACCTGGAGTGCAGCCACCACCGCAGCGTCGATCCCGATCGACACGACCGGTTCGGTAGTCTCTATTGTGTTCATGGAGGGCTCTCCCTTTCGCTTGGAGTGCCGGACGCGGCCCGTCGAGTGCCAGCTCATCAAGAGCCTCGGACAGCACGCTTGTCTGGTCGACGGGAGAGCCCTCGAGCACGCTCAACTCGAAGTCGGCGTTCTCCCGACACCACCCCGAACACGAACCTGGCGAGCCACAAGCCCACCCAGCCATGTGATTCATACGGTGCACCAGGCTCCGACCACCGGATCCGTCAAGCCCCACCAATTTCAACCGGGTCTGCTCGGGAGACAAGCCCTAGCGACAATCAGGTCAACGAGCCCAAACACTCACGGAAAACACGTCACCGCCAGAACCCCTCCCGAGGCCAAGCTACGTGACCACCAACCCCAAACCGGGGAGGCCCTGTAGTCAATACAAGGGAAAACTTGTCGGGCTGGGGAGATTCGAACTCCCGACCTCTTGACCCCCAGAAAAGTTAGAGCCGTCCGAGCCAGTCCGCCAGCGTCCGGATAGGCCTGTTCTGTACGGACTGCAGTCCACACAGTTCCACCATCCGACAGAGTCCAGTGCGTTCTTGAATTCCATACATTTTACCTACATCGCCCAAGGCCCTTCGACGGTCTGACAAGCCGGCCGGCCCAAGACCATTCTCACCGCGTGGGGTTCAGGTCTGTGGGGCGAGTTTGACCCAAAGTTGTGATGGCCTCGGGTGGCCACCGTGGGAGTGATGAAATGATGGTGTGGTGGCCGCTGGGGCGTGGTCGCCGCGTGTACTTGGAGCTTCGAGCCCGTCCA
>JAOUGG010000958.1 GCA_029857855.1 Acidimicrobiia bacterium
CAGACGGGCGTCGGGGAGGAGCGCCGCCACCCGTTCGGCGTTGACGAGCGGCGTGGCCGCGTCGCCGGTGTTTCCGACCACCAGAATCGGCGCGTCGATCCCGGCCAGGCTCGCAGGCGTCGACATCGATACGTCGACCGAATCCTCGGCCGGTCTCGGCCAGAATGCGCAGACACGGAGTTCGTTGGCCACCACGGCCCCGAAACGGGGGGCGATCTCGGACAGGCCGTCGGCAAAGCGCTCCCAGGACTTGGACCCGGCCGGTGGTCGACCGTCGGCACAGGCAAAGGCGGCATAGGCGGTGAACGAGACCGAGCCGACGAAGAAGTCGCTCAGGCTCTCGATGGCCGTGTAGTTGCCGCCGTCGGCCTGGGTCAACGCCGTGGCATAGGCCGGCAGGATCGACGGTGAGTAAGCCGGGAGCAACGACGCCATCACCAGTTCGGAGGCGCCGACACCTCCGACCGGACCGCTCCGCTCGAGGCGGTCCCGCACCCGATCGAAGGTGACGGCGATGCCGTCGGGGGGACAGCGGAGCTCGCCGCACCGTTCGTCGAGCTGCTCGAAGCCCGACTCGAACGCGATGGCCTGCTGACGCAGCAGTGTGGGCAGATCGGCGTCTGGATCGACCACGCCGTCGAGCACGAGATGGCCGACCGACCCAGCGAACAGCTGCCCGTAGCGAACGGCGAGAAGCGTTCCGTAGCTCAGCCCGTAGAAGTGCAGTACCTCGTCGCCAACGGCCTCCCGGAGCCGGTCGAGATCACGGGCCACGTTGGTCGTGGTCAGGTGGGGGAGGAGTGCGCCGTCGGTGGCCACACAGCTCTCGACCACATCGAGGGCGAGCGCGTCGAGCTCGCTCGACTCCTCGGCGGAGTCGGGCGACAGGTCAGGCATCGCCGCCATGTCGCGGTCGACCGCACAGGCGAGGGGGTTCGATTCACCGATACCTCGGGGATCGAAGCCGACCAGGTGGTACCGCTCCGACGAATCCGGTTCGAGGCGGAAGCCGCCTCGAACGAATTCGATCCCGGAGGCGCCTGGGCCGCCCGGGTTCACGAACACCGACCCGACGGGATCGCCGTCTGCGGGTACTCGGACGAGCGATATCTCGAGGAGCGCACCGTCGGCTGACATGTAGTCGATGGGTACCGGCACCGAACCGCACTGCAATCCGCCACCGCAGTCGCGCCACTCGACCGGCGCAACCGGAGGCCGGTCGGTCTCGGCGTTCTCGCCGGCGGAGCCTTCGCTGGGCTCGGTTGAGCTCGTCGTCCGGGTGGTCGCATCGGTGTCGGCCGCGGCCGACACCGTCTGCTCGGTTGTGCGCTCCGAAACCGATCGATCTTGGGTCGGCGTTGAGCAGTAGGAGACCGTGATGGCGGTGACCGTCACCAGGGCGATGACGACAAGCAGACTGCGCCTAGTCAAACCAGATCTTCTGGTACTCCCGCGACTGGATGTGGATCACGGCGGCGGCCAGAGCGGTCGGGAACACCATACGGTTGAGGCTCTGCAGGACACCGATGATGGAGAAGCTCAGAATGTTGGCGACGAGGACGGCCGTCAGGAGCAGCGCGACGATCGTTGAGCAGATGGCCAGCAGGTAGTAGCCCCAGCGTTTGTTGTTGGCGGTGACGAACGCGCCCGCCCCGATCCCTATGTAGAGAATGAAGAAGAACTGTGGCTGGAGAAGGCCGAACACGGCGCTGATGTAGCCGAGAATGACGCCGGCCTGGAGGGTCATCGGGTGGGAGCGGTTCAGCCACTGGTTCATAGCCCAACCAGTATGGCCTACCGGTCGTGAAAAGCGGCGTTGCTTCAGCTTCGGTGCTGCAGCTCCACCGGCGTCGGCCCATTTGCCGGTTCACCGGTCGAACGGGAGCCCGCGAGCTGGCCGCACGCGGCGTCGATGTCGGTGCCCCGGTTGCGGCGCACGGTGACGTTGACGTCCGCCGCCCGAAGCCGTTGGGCGAACCGTTCGATTCGCTCCGCCGGCGATCCGACGGTCGGCCAGCCCGGCGTGGGGTTGAGGGGGATGAGATTGACGTGGGCCCTGGCGTCGCC
>JAOUGG010000957.1 GCA_029857855.1 Acidimicrobiia bacterium
ACCCGCTCGACCATCAGTTCTGGAAGGCCAATCACCCGACCTCGTTGGCCATCGCCAACAGCGCGGCCATAGCCGCGTCCGGACTGTCGATCTACCTCGAGGCCGGCGACGAGGACCGGATGCACGTGCAGTACGGCTGCGAGCTGTTGCATCGCTGCCTGTTCGACGTCGGACTGCGCCACGAGTACCGGCTCACCCGGGGCGGAAACCACGTCGGCCCCTCCGTCGGACCGAGGGTCACCGAGGCGCTCCGCTTCGTCGGCCGGCAACTGTGGAAGACCTACGACCAGGACAACACCATCGACTCGCTGATCGAGATGGAGACCTTCGGCTCGCAGGTGGCTCAGCTCGAACGTTCCTCCGGCTACCGGCGAACCGAGATCATCCAGGGGCCCGCGTGCGATCTGACGGTCGAGATCCAAGGTGACGGGCCACCAGTTGTGTTGCTGCCGTCTCTCGGCCGTACCGTCAGCGACTTCGACGATCTGTCGGATCGGCTGGCGGCGGCCGGCTACCGGGTTCTCGGGCTTCAACCTCGCGGTCTGCACGGCTCCTCCGCGTCGGTCACGAACATCACGCTCGTGGATCTGGCCAAGGATGTCGCCACCGTCATCAAGGCCAACGGGAGAGGGCCGGCGGCCATCATCGGGCACGACTTCGGCGGCCAGATCGCTCGGGCCACGGCCACCAAGTTCGGTCGCTGGGTCCGCCATCTCGTTCTGCTGGCCACGCCCGGCCCGGAGCTCCCCCGACCGGAACCGGCAACCGCTCACCGTCGAGTGTTCATCACCTCGTTGACCCTCGAGGAGCACCTCGAATCGGTTGCCGTGGCCTTCTTCGCCGACGGCAACGATCCCGTGGCCTGGGTCGACGGCTGGTATCCGCTCGTGGCCGGCGCTCAGCTCGAGGCCCAGCAACGGACCCCGACCAACGACTGGTCGACGGCCGGCACAACCGATGCGCTCATCATCCGACCCGAACAGGATCGAATGGTCTCCGCGGAGAGCACCAGGTTGCTGGCCAACGAGCTCGGCGGGAAGGTGTCCCTCCTCGAGATTCCCTCCGCCGGCCATGCGCTCCTTCCCGAACAACCCGATTCCGTCGCCGTTGCGGTGCTCACCTGGCTGCGCCGGCACGGCTGATCCACTCGAATCGGGGCCGATCGGTCTCCTTGATGAGATGGTCAGCTGGTTTTGGTCGCTTGCGAAACCAGGCACAATGGACTTCCCTGCTTGTGTCTACGTGACGCATCAGCGAGGGCGGTTTCGAGGGTCGAGAGGATTCATGGCGCGTTCGGGGTTGATCCAGTGCTGAACAAGGTGTTGCCGCTCGCCCTGCTCGTCGTTTTGGCAGTGGTTGCGGTTCGTCAGGTGATGAGCCCCGGGGGTGAGACGCGCACGGAGGTCTTTCCCTCCTCGACCATTCCCGAAGAGTCGAGCACCATCCCCGGTACCAGCATCGTCCCGTTGCCGGACGTTGCCGTCGATCTCAACAGCCGGGTAACCGCCGACGTCGGCACCCGCACCGGCGCCGGATCCACCTCGACCAGCTCCAGGTCGACCTCGTCCCCGTCGACCTCCAGCTCGTCCACGAGTTCGTCGTCGACCCCAACCTCGTCGTCGAGCACGGCTCCACCGACGTCGCTGACGATCACCCTGCCGACGATCACGATCATCACGGTTCCAACAACGGACGCGACGATCCCGACAACGGCATCGTCAACGACCCCAACCTCGCGGCGGACAACGATAATCACCGCTCCGCCGCCGACCGGCGGGAACGGCGACGGAGCCGCCGGAGCGCCTTAGTCGCCGGCGCCGATCTCCGCTTTGCGCCTTGTCATGAAGTCCAACAGTTCGGCGTCGACGGCAGCGTCGATCGGTGGGGCCTCATAGTCGGCGAGCTGCTTCTTCCACAGTGCGTTCGCCCGTTGGGCGGCGTCGAGCCCTCCCTCCTCGGACCACTGCTCGAAACTCGAGTTGTCGGCCGTCGTCGACCGGTAGAACGCGGTCTCGAAGTTGGCCAATGTGTGAGCGGTTCCGAGGAAATGCTGGCCCGGGGTGTTGC
>JAOUGG010000154.1 GCA_029857855.1 Acidimicrobiia bacterium
CCACCTCGGCGTCGTCGAATGGCGTTCGGGTCTCGCCGATCTCCTGATAGGTCTCGTGACCCTTGCCCGCGATCAGGACGACGTCGCCGCTCCGGGCCCGGCGGAGTGCGGTTTCGATGGCCCGGCGGCGATCGGGTTCCACCACTGCGGTCTGCGGCGTCTCGAACCCGCCGACCACCGCGTCGATGATGGTGTCGGGATCCTCGGACCGAGGATTGTCGGATGTCACTATCGCCACGTCAGCGCCTCTCTCCGCCACCCGACCCATCTCGGGCCGCTTCTGGGCATCGCGATCACCGCCGCATCCGAACACAACGAACACACGGTTCGGACCCGCCACCTGGCGAGCGGCGGTCAGGGCGGATTGCATTGCGTCCGGGGTGTGAGCGTAGTCGATGGCGACGTGAAAAGGTTGACCGCCCGGCACCAGCTCGAACCGACCCCGGACGGGCATCGACTTCTCGAGTGCGGCGACCACCTGGTGGACCGCGATGCCTGCGACGAGGGCCGCGGTGGCCGCCCCGAGCGCGTTGCTGACGTTGTGGGCTCCGGCCAGGGGCAGCACGACCTGATGGTCGCCCCACCGGAAGAGGCTGGTGGGTCCATCGAAGCGAAGGTCGACCGCTTGATCCAGGCTGTAGGTGTCGGTCGTGACCGAGTCCGGAATCCGTTCGACGAGGCGCCGCCCGTAGGGATCGTCGATGTTGATCACGGCGTGGTCGGTGAAACCGCCGGTGAACAGCCGGGCCTTGGCCTCGAAATAGGCTTCGACGGTGTGGTGGTAATCGAGGTGGTCGCGGCCCAGGTTGGTGAAGATGGCCGAGGCGAAGTGGGTCCCATCGACCCGCCCCATGTCGAGGGCGTGGGAGGACACCTCGACGGCCACCATCTCACAGCCGGAGTCGCGGGCTTCGGCCAGCATGCGCTGGAGGTCGGTGGCCTCCGGTGTCGTGCGGGCGCCCTTGAGCGTGCCGATGATCTCGGTTCGCCGACCGGCGTGGGAGAAGATGTCGGACAGGAGCTGCACGATCGAGCTCTTGCCGTTCGTTCCGGTTACACCGATGACGGCCACGGCCCTCGACGGGTGGTGGTGGATCGCGGCGGCAACGGGGCCCATGGCGGCCCTGGTCGACGGCACGACGATCTGCGGGATGGTGTCGATGGAGTCGAGGACCCGCTCGACGAGCAGTGCTGCCGCGCCGGCCTCGACGGCGGCCGGGGCGAAGTCGTGACCGTCGGCTCGGCTTCCAGGAACGCAGGAGTAGAGCCAACCGGGCTGCACCGCACGGGAGTCGTGGGTGGCGTCAATGATCGGGGTCTCGACGCCACCGTTCCTGCCGGCCCGCAACGTACCGTTGCACGCATCGGCGAGTTCGGCGGCGGTCGCCATCACGGCGTTCCTTCGTCCGGCAACGGCGGCGGGGAGCCGCCGGCCACCAATCCGGCGACGACCGAGTCGCCTCCGGCTTCGTCGCTGGCCCCGTCCTCGGCGCCAGCGGCTTCGGTGCCGCCGCTGTCGATCGTCGGGGCGGCCGGCGCCGGTGCATCGTCCGATACCGCGGTCTCGGTCGGTGCACCTTCGTCGGCTGCAGCCTCCTGGGCCACGGCCTCGGTGACGGCGGGATTGGCCTCGGCCGAAGCGGCCGGCTGTGGATCCACGCCGGCGGCGGCCGCCGTTTCGGCCTCGCCGAGGTGGTCAACGGTGGCCGGGGCCGCCCGAACCTTGGTGTCGGGTGGTGGGATCGAGCCGTCGGGCGGGACGGCGAGGATACGAAGGGCGTAGTGGCCGACCTTTGAGAACACCGGGGCGGCCACGGCCGAGGCGTAGAACGCCCCTTGCGGTTCGTCGACCACGATCACCATCGAGATCTCCGGATCGTCAGCGGGTACATACCCGGCAAAAGTAGCCACATATCGACGGTTACCGGTCTCGCCATACCCGGTCTTTCCGTTCGCATCGGTGAAGACCTTCCAGGCGGTTCCGGTCTTGCCCGCCACCTTGAAGCCGTCGATGGCCGCGCTCTGACCCGTTCCCTCGGTGACCACACCCGACAGCATGCGGGTCATCTCCGCCGCCGCCTCCGAGGAGAGAACCGGCTTGGCCGGGTCGTTGGAGCGGGGGAACTCGGTACCGTCGGGCGCCCGCAGCGACCGAACGAGGCTCAGGTTCTGATAGAGACCGTTGTTGGCGAACACGTTGTAGGCGGCGGCCAGTTGGGCGGAGGTGACGGTGATGCCCTGACCGAACGAGATCGTGGCCGCCTCGCTCCCCTGCCAGGTTTCCGGAGGACGGACGATGCCGGACTCCTCACCGCGAACACCCAACCCGGTCAGCTGGCCGAAGCCGAACCGCCGCTGGTAGTCGTGCAGGTAGCCGGGGCCGACCTGCTCCGACAGCATAATCGTACCGACGTTCGACGACTGGGCCATGATCCACGAGATCGGGAACGGTGCTCCCGGGTGCTCGGGGTGGTCGACGAAGGTCTGACCACCCACGCTGGTCCGCGACGGCACGTCGATCAGGGTGTCGGCCGTATAGCCGAGTTGGTCGATGGCGGCAGCCACCGTGATCGGCTTCAACACCGATCCCGGCTCGAACGTGTCGAGCAGGGTCTTGTTGTAGATCGGGATGATGCACTTGCCGGCATCGGAGCGGGCAACCGAGACCATGGCCAGGATCTCACCGGTCTTCGGGACCGAGATGACCGCCGTCGCCCCCTTGGCCCCGGTCTCCTCGCAATGCTCGAGCAGCGCCTGCTCGGCCACGAACTGGATCCGGTGGTCGATGGTCAGAACGACGTCGTACCCGGCGGCCGCCGGATTCACCGACCAGTCGCCGACGCTGATGCTGCCGAACGCACCTTTCTCGAACACCTCGGACCCGGCAATACCGGTCATGGCCGCGTTGTACTGGTCCTCGATGCCGTAGTAGCCGACCTCGTCGGGATCAACCCGGCCGATGACGGGACGGGCCAGCAGCTCCGCCGGGTAGATGCGGTCCTCCTCCGGGCTCAGAAAGACGGCCACCAGATGATCACGGGTCTGCTCGTCGGCTTTCAGTGCCTCGATGGCCACAACCGCGTCCTCGGGCAGCGCCCGTCCCAGCAGCTCGTAGCGGTCGTTGGTCGAGGCCGGAGTGAGCCGCTCGGTCAGCTCCGCGGCGTCGATACCGAGCACCGGGGCCAGCAGAGCGGCCGTGGCCGCAGGATCGATGATCTTGGCCGGATCGGCCGTGACCTGCTTGCTCGGCGTCGACGAGGCGAGCACGAAGCCGTTGCGGTCGACGATCGAACCCCGGTACGCCGGCAGCGCCCGCTCCCGGGTTCGCTGCGACAAGCCCAGGTCGAGATACTGGTCGGGTCGAACAACGATCAGGTCGACCAAAACCGCGACGAAGCCGACCCCGACGAGGCAGAACACGACCAGTACCAGAACGAGCCTGTTGAGAGGATCGCGTGGGCTGGTGGTTCGCCGAAACTTCTTCCGTCGTACCGCCCGACGCTTCTCGTCTCTCAGAGAGGCACGCCCGTTTGTCATCCGGTTCCGATTCCTGCCGCGACCGCCTTCGTGCCGGCCAGTCCGGCGAGCAGGGGCGCGGCCATCTGATCGGCACCCGCCTCCGACGCAGATCCCCCGGTGGCGGCGCCGTCGGGGCCGGCCACCGCCATGGCCGAGACGGCGCTTGCCGACGCCGAGTCCGCGCCGACGTCGGTGGAGGCTGCAACCAGTCCCCCGGTGGACGATCCGGAGCCGTCGGTCGAGGCCGTGATGGCGCCGAGAACCGAGATCGGAACGACCTCGGGCGCTGGACCCACTGCCGCGAGATAGACGGGATCGTTGGCCCGAACCATGCCGATCTCGACGGCCCGGTCGATGATCGCGGCCGGGGCCGAGGACTCCTCGACCGAGCGCTCGAGTCGGGCCCGGTCGGCTTCGGCCTCGGCGATGCGGGTGCGCAGCAGGTCGAGCTCGTGCTGGTTGGCCACCAGTTGGGCCTGGGCCAGGGCGGCCGCGAAGAATCCGATGATCAGGACGACGAACATCGCCATGGCGAGGTTCCGGCGGCGGGCCCGACGACGCAGAGCCTGCTGATCGAACACCCGCAGGTGGGGGCGGACGACGTTGGCCGGCGAGGAGACGCTCCGCTGGCGGGAGAGGTCGGCCCGCGCCGTCGCCGTCGAGCGCCCGGTCCTTCCGGAGCCCGAGGTCGGAGTTCTGCTGCGGGCAACTGCTGCTGTCATCGTCAGTCCTATCAGTTCTTGCACTTCGGGGAGTCAAAATGGAGGTGTCCGGGAACGTCAGGGGGTGACCCCTGATCCCGGAGCTGGTCATTCGTGTTCCGCCGGGTTCTTGCCTTTCCGTGAGCTAGGCGGCAAGCCGCTCTATCGCTCGGAGTCGGGCACTGGCCGCCCTTGGGTTTGCCGCCAGTTCTTGATCGTCAGGTTGTCGGGCCGCCGGTCTGAGCAGTTGGAAGTCGACATCGGGTTCGATCGACGGGAGGCCTCGCGGGAGGCCGTGGGGTCGATCGACCGAGGTCCGGTCACGAAAGCAGTGCTTCACGATCCGGTCCTCGCCCGAGTGGTAGGTGAGGACCAGGCCGCGGCCACCGGCAATCAGTGCGTCGAGCGCCTGTTCGAGTGCCGGGCGGAGGACAATGAGTTCGTCGTTGACCTCGATCCGGATGGCCTGGAAGGTCCGCTTGGCCGGGTGACCGCCACGGCGGCGGGCCGCCGCCGGGATGGCCGAGACGACGACGTCGGCGAGCTCGGCCGTCGAGCGGAGCGGTCGGGCGGCGACGATGGCCGAGGCGATGCGGGACGCGAACCGTTCGTCGGAGTGGCGCCGGATCAGATCGGCGAGCTCGTTCCGGTCGTAGTCGTTGACGACGGTGTCGGCCGATCGGTCGGCCGACTGGTCCATTCTCATGTCGAGAGGTCCGTCGTTGCGGAAGCTGAAGCCGCGGTCGGCCCGATCGAGCTGCGGGGAACTCACCCCGAGGTCGAACAGGAATCCGCTCAGACGGCCGTCGTGGCCGATGTCGACGAAAACCTCGTCGAGCTGGTCGAAACGGGCCCGGCGGAGCGTCACCCTCGAACCGAAACGAGCCAGTCGCTCGTTGGCCGCCGCCAGTGCCAGCTCGTCTCGATCGAGACCGAGCAGGTCGAGATCGGGGTTGGCATCGAGGAGAGCGGCGGCGTGTCCTCCACCACCGACGGTGGCGTCGAGGAAGGTTCCAGGCGGGACGTCGGCGGCCAGTGTGACCACTTGGTGGACCATCACCGGGTCGTGGGAGAAGATCCCCGATTCCGATGGCCCTGCCGGTTCCGGTGGTTCTGATCCCTTGTCGGGCCGATGATCAGTCATCGCTCGCAGGGGCAGACGCCAAGCTACTTATCGGCCATCGATAACCCCCCGGACTGCAACGTGTTCCAGGTTGTATCTCCTGGGTGACACTAAGAGAAGTAGCGGGCGGAGTCGTGGGGCAGAAGCACTTCTCTTCGCATCCCGGGAGGCAATCGATGAACGATAGTTAGATTCGGTTCGCCCACTCTCCTTTCTTCGATCGCACGTGTCGTGGGCGGGCCCTGGGGCCCTGTGTTCTTCTTGTCGGTGGTACTGCTGTCGGGCTCAGAGCCCCAGGCGGGCAACCGCCTCCGCCAGTTCGTCGGCTGCTTCGTCGCTTCCGAGATCCTCGGCGTAGGTTTCAGCCGGCCAGATCTCGACCCGGTCGTAGAGACCCGAGATCACCACCTGGGACTGAAATCCCAACTCGTCGAGGAGTTCCCTCGGCAAGGTGATGCGGCCGGTGGAGTCGAGCTTCACTTCTCGAACGCTGTTCATCAGCTTGCGGAAGACCCTCATCGAGATTCGTGACGCCGCCGATTCCGCTTTCCACTTCTCGGCCACGTTCCGAAACTCTTCGGCGTTCCACAGACCTAGACATCCGTCCAGTTGGGTGATGTAACCACGCTCGGCCACAAATGCCCGGAATGGCGCTGGGAGGACGACCCGGCCCTTTTCGTCGACCGCATGTTCGTATTGGCCGACAAACACCGTTTCACCTCACTTCTCCATTCTCGAGCGCCGTATTCAGTTGTCTTTTCTTCTGTGTGTTCTTCAGTTCTTGCTGTGGGGCTTTCCCCCACTGCGTGCCAAATTAACCCACTTCGTCCCCCTTTGCAACACCTTTTGCAACTTTCCGCGCGTAAGCGCCCACTCAGAGCGAGAACGATTGTTCGAAATTACAACGATGTCATGACAATTCGCTGCTCCTCGTTTCGACGGAACACCGCTTGATTACTGGGATCTCGGCGGGTACGAACCCGCCGGTTCGGAGTCGGT
>JAOUGG010000155.1 GCA_029857855.1 Acidimicrobiia bacterium
GAGAAGTCCGGCTCGTCGGTCGGTTAGGTACGACCCGTTCCAACCGCGGTCACGGCGCGTCGTCGGCGCTCACTCGTGGCGTACCAGAGGCGAGCGGCGACGACCCAGACGAGATGGAGGGTCGCCATCACGAACGAGCCCCTCAGCAGCCAACCGAAGAGGGCGATGACCACGCCGACCTGATGTCCCGCGAATGCCAGCCGTTGCTGTCCGGCGACGATGGCCGCCAGCCGACCGGCCAGCGGCAGAGCGAGACCGTAGCCGGCGAGGAACAACACGGTCGAGAGCGGGTGCACCGTCTCAGTCTGCCAGAGGTCCGGTTTGGTTCCCCCGGTTCCGATCGACCGGTGTCGGAGCGGTCAACCCAGCTCGATCGTGTCGGATCTCGAAGTGGTGTCGGGCGGAGCGTGACGGCGTGTCTGCGGGTTCGCCTGGATTTGAGGCCGATCGACCCGCCGGCGGCTGGCGCCGTCGGCCTCCTCGAGGATGGCCCGGAAGCGGCGGCGCAGGTCGTTCCGTCGTGTTGCCAGGTGGTCGCGTAGATCGCTGTGGGCCAGCTCGAACGCCGATAGCAGCCGGTCGTCGAGGCTCCACGGCGGTTCACCCAACAGCCGCATCTCCGCAGCGGAAACCGCGAGGTCGTAGCGACCGAGGGGTGTGATCAGCAGTCGCCCGGCCGTGGCCCGGATCGCCCGACGGCGTAGTTTGCCCTGCCACCATGCCCCGACCTCGTTGATCCGGCTGCCGATCGCGGCTGCGGCGATGAAGTCGTCGGCGCCCGACTGGGCGATGGCGACGGCGGTGGCGAGATCGATGTCTGTGCCACCTGACGGCCGGGGCCTGTCCAATGGGTTGTCGTCGACGGTCGGAGCCTCCCGCCGGGATCGTTCGGCAGTGGTGAATGCGAACCTGTGGAACGCTCGCATGAGCTCCTCCTCCTCGGCGGCGATCACCCCGATCATCTCGCTCAAGAAGTGCTGCGATAGAGGGTGGGCCGTCTTGTCCCAAAATTCGGCCGGAGTGGGTGCTCCGCCGCGTCGGTGCAGTTCGGCCGCCTCCCGGTGGGCGGCCCAGAGGCGCTTCTCGGACAGGTCGTGCGCCGACAGAGCCGCCTCCAGCCGATGGCCGAGCAGCGTCGCGATCGACTGCGCCCGGCCGGCGAATTTCTCGGCGGCCTGGGCCCGCTCGTCGGAGTGTTCGGCAACATATGACATGTTCCTTTTCCTGTCGGCGCGGCGGCACCCGGGAACAAGGGCCGAACGATCCATTGTGCCGTAGGCGGTCGTGGGCGACGGGGCGAGAGCCGGCCGGTCGCACCGGGAGCCCCCCACTCGGATACGATTTCAGCCATGTTTGGTGAACGTCTCGACCGGGTTCGTGCGGCCATGAAAAGCCGCGACGTCGATGTGCTGTTGCTGTCGGTCGGGCCCGACCTTCCCTGGCTCGTCGGCTACGAGGCGATGCCGCTCGAGCGGCTGACCATGCTGGTGGTTCCCGCCGACGGTGAGGCCGAGCTGGTCATGCCGGCCCTCGAGGTGGCCCGGGTCGTCGAGCGACCCGACGTGTTCTCCGTGCGAGGTTGGACCGAGACCGAGGACCCGGTGCGGCTCGTCGCGGACCGGATCCGCGGTGTCGGAACCGCAGCCATCGGTGATCGAACCTGGAGCCGGTTCCTGGTGGCGTTGCAGCACGAACTGCCGGGCGTGGCCTGGGCGTCGGCCGGAACGATCGTCGGCCCGCTGCGGGCGGTCAAGACCGACTCGGAGATCGAACGGCTCCAGGCCGCGGCGTCCGGCGTCGACCGGATCGCGGCTGCGCTCCAGAATGGCGAGATCCCCCTCATCGGTCGGACGGAGGCGGAGGTGTCGGCCGAACTGGGCCGCCGGATCCTGGCCGAAGGCCATGCCCGGGTCAACTTCGCCATCGTGGCCGCCGGTGAGAACGCCGCCAGCCCCCACCACCACGCCGGTGACCGGGTGATCCAGCCGAACGAGGTCGTCCTGTGCGACTTCGGCGGTACCACCGCCGAGCCCCATGGGCAGCCGGGCTACTGCTCCGACATCACCCGTTGCGTCTACACGGGTACGCCGCCGCCCGAGTTTGCAGAGCAGTACGATGCCCTGCTCCAGGCTCAGGCGTCGGCCGTCGTGGCGGCGAAAGCCGGTACCGCGGCCGAAGCCGTCGACCGGGTGGCTCGGGATCGACTGGCCGAAGCCGAACTCGACCAGTGGTTCATCCACCGGCTCGGACACGGCATCGGCGTCGAGGAGCATGAGGATCCGTACCTGGTCGAGGGCAACAGCGTGCCGCTCGAACCGGGTAACGCCTTCTCGATCGAGCCCGGCTTCTACATCGGCGGAAAGTGGGGGGCCCGCATCGAGGACATCGTCGTGTGCACGTCCGACGGCCCGCTCGCCCTGAACCGGGCAGACCACGCGCTCGCCGTCGTCGAAGCCTGATCCGGAGTTGCGCCCGTGCTGAAGCTCTCGGCGGCCAATGTGCTGTTGCAGTGGGCTACCGGAGGGTTGTTGTTCTGCTGGGTGACGACCCGGCACCGCCAGGTCGGCCTCGGCTACGGCTGGCTGCTCCGCGCCACCTACGGGCTGCTGGCGCTGGGGGCCGCATACACCGGCCGCCGGTTCGGGCCCGATCCGATCCGCGACCTGTCTGCGCTGCTCGTCGCCCTCGCCACCGGGGTTGCGCTCGCCCAGTCGGTGCTCCGTCGTCGGGTCGGCGTGGCCCATCAGAAGGAGCTCGTCGAGCAACGGTCGGCCCGAGTGGCAGCCATGACCGGGATCGACCGCTCGGCGGCGGCCAAGGCGGATGCAGGCCCCGAGTTCGACCCTCGACTCGATCTCGTGGCTCCGGTCGTGGGCATGATCGGTGTGCTGGCTGCGGGTCGTTTCGGTGATCCCGCCTGGTTGGCCACCGGCCGGCTGGTCGCCGGGACATTGCTGCTGGGTGCCGTCACCGACGCCATGCTGCTCGGCCACTGGTACCTGGTCCAGCCGGGGCTGGACCGTCGCCACCTGCGGGAGCTGGTCGACTGGACGGGCTGGAGCTGGTTGGCCACGGTCGTCCTGCTTCTCGTGCCGACCGGTATGTTGTCGGTCCTCTCGGGAGACATCGCCGATGGCTGGGGCGGGCTGCTCGGCTGGTTCTGGGCCGCCTGCGTCGTCGCCACCGTCGTTCTCGTGGTGGCCACCAAGGCGGCGTTGAAGGAGCGTCAGTATGCGGCGGTGATGGCCGCGACCGGGCTGCTCTACCTGGCCATCCTCACCGGCTTCGGCACCGATCTGGTGGCTCGGGCGTTGCTCGTTCCCGGCTGATCCCGTCCGAGCGGGTGAACGACGGGTGAACGGTTCCCGCGTGGTGACCGTGTGCCGCGGGATCGCGGTAGGCACTATTGTTGTAGCGGTACGGACCGAAGGGAAAAGCATGCCTCGTGCCATCTGGAGTGGAGCAATCAGCTTTGGTCTCGTTTCGGTGCCTGTGAAGCTGTACACGGCGGTGAGTCGCAAGAGCGTCCGGTTCAACCAGATCGACGCCAAGACCAACAGCCGGGTCAAACAGAAGCGGGTGAACGCCGAGGGTGACGAGGTCTCCTACGAGCAGATCGTCAAGGGCTACGAGATCTCCAAGGACTCCTACGTCATCGTCACCGAGGACGAGTTGGCTGCGCTCTCGCCAAAGGCGTCACGGATGATCGACATCACCGATTTCGTGCTCGAATCGCAGATCGATCCGGTTTTCTACGACGCCGCGTACTTCCTGGTTCCCGACGAGCTGGCCCGCAAGTCCTACACCTTGCTGTCGCGGGCCATGGAGGACAGCGGGCGGGTGGCGATCGCCACCTTCGTGATGAGGACGAAGCAGTACCTGGTGGCGATACGCCCGACCGACGGACGGCTGATGATGTCGACCATGGTCTACGCCGACGAGCTGGTCTCGCCCGAGGAGATCCCCGGCCTCGAGGAGCTCGACGAGATCGAGGTCTCTAACGCCGAGATGGCGATGGCGGGGCAGTTGATCGAGTCGCTGGCCACCGACTTCGAGCCCGACCAGTATCGCGACAGCTACCGCGAGCAGGTCCTCGACCTTCTCGAGCAGAAGGCGTCCGGCGAGATCCAGTCGATCGAGGCGGCACCGGCCGCCGAGGAGGCCGCAGTCGTCGACCTGCTGGCCGCGCTCGAAGCGAGCGTGAACGCGGCCAAGGAGGCCCGGAAGAAGCCGGCGAAGAAGGCCGGGAAGAAGGCTGCGAAGAAGGCGGGGAAGACCGCCGACAAAGGGGCCGACGACGAGGCGGAGCACGAGGCGAAGTCGGCTTGACCGGCTGATCGTGCCCTGGATTCATGGCGCCCCGTGATCCGGATCGAGTCGAGGTCGCCGTCGGTGGCCGGACGCTGAGCCTGTCGAACCTCGACAAGATCCTGTATCCCGAGGTGGGCTACACCAAGTCGCAGGTCATCAACTACTACGCCCGGATCGCGCCGGACATGCTGCCCCACATCAGCGGCCGCTGCCTCACGTTGCGGCGATGGCCCAACGGTGTCGAGCAGCAGTCGTTCTTCGAAAAACGTTGCCCCGGGCACCGGCCCGACTGGGTGCCCGTCGGGCTCGGCCCCGGCGACAACAAGGGGGGTATCGACTACTGCCGGATCGAGGAGGAGGCCGCACTTGTCTGGACCGCCAACCTCGCCGCCCTCGAACTGCACAGTCCGATGGCCCGCTGCGCCGACATCGAGTCGCCCCACATCCTCGTCTTCGACCTCGACCCCGGCGAACCGGCGGGAATGGCCGAGTGCTGCCGGGTGGCGACGGTGGTTCGTGAGATTCTGGAGGCGGTGGGACTCCAATCGTGGGTCAAGACCTCCGGATCGAAGGGCCTGCAGATCTACGTGCCGCTCAACTCGACTCACACCCACCAGCACGCGTCACGGTTCGCGCTGGCCGTCGGTCAGATGGCCGGGCGGGAACTTCCCGATCTGGTGGTCGTCGAGATGACCAAGTCGCTGCGGGTGGGGAAGGTGTTCGTCGACTGGTCCCAGAACTCGAGGCACAAGACCACGATCGCCCCCTACTCGCTGCGGGCCCGGCCCACTCCGACGGTGTCGACGCCGGTGTCGTGGGACGAGGTGGCGGCCGGTGGCGAGGGCATGGCCCTGAGCTTTGTGGCCGACGAGGTCCTGAGTCGGGTCGACGAGATCGGTGATCTGTTCGCTCCCGTCGCCTCGCTGGTGCAATCGCTTCCCGGTGGCGGCGCCGGTGCCGACGGTTGACCGTTGACGGTGGACCGTTGACGTTGACGGGAATGACGGTGCCGGACCATTAGTATTGGCCGTTATGCCCAGCGTTCGTACAGCCAGTTCCGTCCCGAAGTCGGCCACCGCGGTCGACGTACCTATGTCGACCGAAGCCGTCTCGAAACTTCCGTCGGCCCGCAAGGCCGCAGCCGAGCGGCAGGGATTCGAAGGCAAAATCGGCCAGACACTGGTGCTGGCCGGTGGTGACGGCGGCCAGGACGAGGTGCTCGTCGGCATCGGGCCGGCCAAGGAGCTCACCACCGCCAAGTTGCGGAAGGCGGCCGCCGCCTTCGCCCGATCGGTGACCAGGCACCAGTCCGCCGCCACCAACCTGCTGGCCCACGCCGGCGATCTCGACCAGGCCGAGGCGCTGGCCGCCGTCGCCGAGGGGCTCCGGCTGTCGACCTATCGTTTCAACCAGCTCCGATCCGATTCCAGCCGCAAGAAGAATGAGGTGAAGCTCAGGACCGTCACCATCGTGGCCTCCGGTAAGGGGCTCCGGGCCGAGCTCAACCGGGCGAACGCCGTCATCGACGCCGTCGAGTTGGCCCGCGACCTGGTCAACGAGCCAGGCGGCTCGATGACACCGCAGGCGTTCGTGGCCGCAGCCAAGAAAGCGACGGCCGACACCGGTGTGAAGCTCACGGTGTGGAACCACGCCCGTATCAAGCGGGAGCGGCTCGGTGGCGTGCTGGCCGTGAACCAGGGTTCGGAACATCCGCCCCAGTTCGTGCAGCTCCACTACAAGCCCGCCAAGGGCCGGCCGAAGGCCAAGGTTGCGCTGGTCGGCAAGGGTGTCACCTTCGATTCCGGTGGCCTCTCGCTGAAAACGTCGGCCAGCATGATGACGATGAAGATCGACATGGCCGGTGCCGCAGCCGTCCTGGCCACGATGGCCACGCTGCCCGCCATCAGGGCTCAGGTCGAGGTGACCGGCTACATACCGCTGACCGACAACATGACCGGTCCCGACGCCCAACGCCCGGGCGACGTGTTCACGGCCCGCAACGGCAAGACCGTGGAGGTTCTCAACACC
>JAOUGG010000959.1 GCA_029857855.1 Acidimicrobiia bacterium
GGGCTCCTCGTGCGCCGCTACTGCGGGCCGAGGAGACGGCCGATGCCGCCTGCGGCAGGGTAGGAGACCGTGACGCTGTCTCGGTGTCCCCCAGTCGATCACCGCTGTCGCCGTGCATCGACCACACGAGCGCAGCCGCCGACAGAACGATCACCAGCGCCGTGGCGATCATCGCCCGGCTTGGGCGCGGTGAGCGACCGAGGGCCACCGAGGCGCGGTCGAATCGGTGGTCGACGACACCGCCGGTCGGTTCGTCGGCCAGGATGGACCGCTGGGGTTTCTGGATTGTCGCGTTCACTTGTTCCCTGACCGCCGTCGACACGGCTCCACCCGGGGTCACCGGTACCCGAGCGTCCGGACGCCTTCATCCGCCTCGCCGACCTCGCCGACTCGCACCCTCATCGCAAACGATCGATTGCCCGAGACCCGCCTGATCGACCGGCGGCGCTCCACGGCACCGCCGGCGAACACTGTTAGTTCAAATATTGATGAACCGCGATCATAACGACGCCGATACCGGTTCGCAATACAACTGTGATACTCGACACCGGCTGCTGTCCGAATCTTTACCCCGGGTCCATCCCCCAGCTCGTCACCTCAGGAGCGTTTCGGCGGCGATACGTTCGGCGACCGCCATGACCGGTAGCTGCAGACCCCCGGCGACGAGATCCGGGAACAGCGAGGCGTCGGCGACGACCACCCCGTCGAGACCGGGTATCGTGCCCGCCCGACCCGGCTTGGCGACCGTGACAGCCCCGTCGGACGCGGTTCCCATTCGGCAGCTGCCCACGGCGTGATGGACCGGACCGGGATGCCCGACAAGCCAGTCGTCGAGTTCCGGATCGGTGAAGTGATCGAGCTCATCGAGCTCGCGTCGTGCCGCGTCGGCACGATCGGCGGCCGCCAAGTCGGCGAGACGCCGACACACGGCCAACACCGGCCGGGTGCCCGACCGCAACCTGGCCACGTCATCGGGCTCCGCCAGATGACTGGAAATGAGGCCGAGGCGTTGGCGACCGAAGTCGAGCCGACCGAGGGACCGAACTGTGGAAGCCATCACGATGACGAGCCCCGTGGCCCCCGCCGGGGTCGGGAACGGCCCCATCAGGATGGCGGTCAGGTCGGGGACGGCTTCGGGCGCCAGGCCCGTGCCGCTGATCGCAGACCGCCACCGGGCGACCCGATGAACCTGTGGGGGTCGACTCGATGAGTTGTCGACCGGCCAGGGAAAGGGAATCGAGGCTGCAGCGTGGTTTTTGATCCAGTCGCCGACACCCCGGACCGCTCCCGTCTCGCCAAGGAGTCTCGCCGTACCGACGGTCCCCGCAGCGAGGACCACGGTCGACGCCGTAACGGTCTCACCGTCAGCCAGCACCACACCGCTGACCGAGCCACCCTCCACCACCAGTCCGCCGACCATTTGATCCGTCTCGATCCGAAGATTCGGATCGGCGGTTCGCAGATAGGCGTCGGCCACCGACCGGCGCACGCCGCCCCGGGTGGCCAGCATCGGTGTGAAAACTCCGCAGCGGTCCTGGTCGAGGGTGGTGCCGACGTGATCGAGACCCAGTTCGGCGAACGCCGCATCGAACGTGGCGACCAGATCGACCGTCTCGGGATCGACGGGACGCTCCTCGGGATCGAGCACGGCGGCCGCTTTCGTCAACCAGGGCGCCATGGTCTCGGCACTCCAATCCGCGCAACCGTCGATCCCGGCCCAGCGATCGTAGTCGGCTCTGTCCCCCGGCATCACCAGCATGCCGTTCACGGCCGATCCGCCGCCCAATCCCCTCCCCATCCAGTAGCCATTGCCGGCCGAGATCCCGGAATCCGCCGAATCGCGGAGAACGGGCAGCGGCGACCAGTAGCGGGCCGGGTCGCCGTCCGGATCGACCAGGCCGGCGGCCCCCGAGGTCCTGGGCCCGGCCCCGGCGGGACCGGCTTCGATGAGCACCGTTGGCGCCCCGGATTCGGCCAATCGGGCCGCGACGACGCATCCGGCGGAACCGGCACCGACGACCACCACCCGTTCGGGCCCGTACTCAGGCAAGGCCCGAGGAACC
>JAOUGG010000156.1 GCA_029857855.1 Acidimicrobiia bacterium
GGTCCTGGTGGCGAGGTCGACCTCGACGGTCGGCTCGACGTTCTCCAGTTTCACCTGGCCGGCCGCAACCCAGGCGATCGTGTGGTTGGGTCGCATCGGCAGCCGGACCTTCACCCAGTCGCCTTCGGTCGCCTCGGCCAGCAGCACCCGGTTGGTGCCGTACTCGGTTGTCGCCGACATCGTGCCGAGGAGATGCCCGTCCGGGGCGTCAAAGACGGGTATCTGGTCGACGAGCACGATGGCCCGGGTTCTGCTGGGCGAGTAGTTGTCGGCGGCGCCGTAGCTTGCGCTGGCATCGGCGTCGTCGGCGTCGTCGGCGGCGTCGGCTGCTACGGCGACGGTTCCGAGATCCACAGCTTCGCTGCCGAGTGCGTCCCCACCGGAGCCGGGGAGACATGCGGTGGACAGGATGGCGACGACGAGGCCGAGGATGAGCATCGTCAGGTACCGGTGCCCGGTTCGGGTGGTGTTGCTGTTGGTTTTGGTCTTGGTTTCGGTGTTCGTCGTGATGTTGTTGGTTTCGGTGTTCTTGGTGCGGGTGCTCACTGTTCGTTCTCCTGGTGTGATGGGCGGGTTCGTCTGCGTTGGTCCGATACGGCGGCGTGTCAGCCCGTGAATTTGGGCGAGCCGGTCACGGGGGCGTCGATATCGATGTCGATATCGATGTCAATGTCGATGTCGATGTCGGTGTCGTTGTCGGCGTCGGAGTCGTCCGGATCGTCGTCGGTGGACTCGTCGCCGGAGCCATCGTCGGTGGGCTCGTCCGTCGGCTCCTCGGTGGGTACGTCCTCAGGATCCGGTTCGTCCGTCGGTTCCTCGGTGGGCTCCTCACCGCCGGGCTCGTCGCCTGGGTCCTCGGGATCGTCACCACCGTCGTCGCCGGGAGGGGTGATCAGGTCGTCGAGGTCCTTGCACAGGGTCTCGAGATCGAGGCACAGCTCGAAGCCGGGGTTGAACGTCGGGTGATCGTCATCGTCGTCCGGCAGGAACGGCGGCTCCTCGGGAATGGTCGGCGTGACGATCACGAACGGTCCGAGCGGAAGGCCCGGCTTGGGATCGGGCACGGGGTCCGGCTCGGGGATGGTGACCGGCGGAATGATCGCCAGCTGACCGGGCTCGGGCATCGGGCTCTGGGCGGAAACGGCGGGAGCCAGCCCACCGAGAATCAGAGCGGCCAGCGAAGCGGTGCTCAGGACTTGGGTGCTGAAAAGCTTGTTGCGCATTGGTCTTCCTTTGGTCGGTCCGCTCTTCGGAGGTGAAGTGCGGTTCGACGTTCCTGACCAATGGCGCAACGAGCCCTTACGCGTTTTCCCGGAATTTCTCGATTTTCTTCAACCAACCGGGGCGTTCGCGGGCGAAAGCGGCCGTTCTTGACCGTTCTCACCCGCGAACGCCAGGGGCCGCCCGGTCAAATTGATCCCGCGCCGACGACGTGGTCGCCGTGGCTGATTGCCGTGGCTAGTTGCCGGGGCTAGTTGCCGTGGCTGATTGCCGTGGCTAATCCCCCAGGCCGACACCGAGGTTGCGGGCGGTGGTGATCCACGGATGGTCGCCCGGAACCACGGCCCGCTTTCCTGCGACATCCTCGAGCGGCACCGGGACGGCTTCGCCGTTGACCGTTGCCACCATGATCCCGGTGGTGCCCTTGGCCGCGAAGTCGGCGGCCGCCGTGCCGAGTCGGGTCGCCAGCAGGCGGTCCTGGGCCGACGGGGTGCCGCCCCGCTGAACGTGACCGAGAATCGTCACTCTCGCCTCCAGCCCGGTCATCTCCTCCAAGCGACGGGAGAGCCCGGCCGTGGCATCCTTGCGGTGCGCCTCCAGCACCGCCATCTCGGCCTTGGCGGCAGCCCGGTCGTCGGCTCTGGTTTCGTCGCCCTTGGTTTCGGCCAGGCGGCCTTCGATGTCGGCCAACATCTTGTACTCCTCGGCCGACAGCGCACCCTCGCTGACCGCGATGATGCTGAAGGTGCTGCCTCCGGCCCGCCGTTGGAGCACGGTGTCGGCGATGGCGTCGATGTCGTACGGGATCTCCGGAATGAGGATGACGTCGGCCCCGCCGGCCAGGCCGGCGCCGAGAGCCAGCCAACCCGCGTTGTGTCCCATCAGCTCCACCACGACGATGCGGTGGTGGCTGTGGGCGGTCGAGTGCAGGCGGTCGATGGCATCGGTGGCGATGCCGAGCGCGGTGTCGAAACCGAACGTGGTGTCGGTGCCCCACACGTCCTTGTCGATCGTCTTCGGCAGGGTGATGATCGGCGCCCCCGCCTGATGAAGCCGAAGAGCGTTCTTCTGGGTGCCGCCTCCACCCAGGCAGATGAGGGCGTCGAGATGGTGGGCCTCGATGTTCTCGAGGATGGCGTCGGTCATGTCCATCTGCTGACCGCCGACCTCCATCTTGTGGGGTTTCTCCCGGCTTGTCCCGAGAATAGTGCCGCCGAGGGTGAGAATGCCCGAGAGTGCTTGGCGGTCGAGACGGATCGAGCGATTCTGCATCAGACCCTTGAACCCGTCACGGAAGCCGATCACGCTCATCTCGTGGGTGTTGATGGCTGCCTTGCCTATGCCGCGGATGGCCGCGTTCAGACCGGGGGTGTCTCCGCCCGAGGTGAGAATGCCGATGTGCATGTGACTGGGTGGTCCTTTCGTTGGATGCCCCGATCGTAGTGCCTCGGCCACCCCGGTCTCGAAGCGTCAGTTCCGGCCGGCCGCGGGAGGGCGGGGCTACGATCAGATGATGGCCGCCCTCGGTGATCGTCGAACGCCGAAGACCGGGGAACCATCGATCCGGCTCGGCCTGGCGGAGAACGCCGGCCAGTTCACCCTGTTGGTCGCGGTGAACGCCCTTGTCGGCGGCATGATCGGTCAGGAGCGGGCTGTGCTTCCGCTCCTGGCGACCGAGGAGTTCGGACTCACCGCCTACACCGCCACGTTGACCTTCATCGCCGTGTTCGGCGTGGTCAAGGCGATCACCAACTACGCGGCTGGAACACTGGCCGATCGTTACGGCCGACGGCCCGTCCTCCTCGCCGGATGGTTGCTCGGCCTGCCCGTGCCGCTCCTGTTGATATGGGCTCCGAGCTGGGGTTGGGTGATCGCGGCCAACGCGCTGCTCGGGGTCAATCAGGGTTTGACGTGGTCGACGACCGTGATCATGAAGATCGACCTGGTCGGACCGTCACGGCGGGGCTTCGCCATGGGACTGAACGAGGCCGCCGGCTACGGCGCGGTCGCGGTCACGGCGCTGGCCACGGGGTGGATCGCCGAGCGGTGGGGTCTCCGTCCGGCGCCGTTCCTGCTCGGGTTGGGCTATGCGGTCGTCGGACTCGGCCTCTCCGCGGTCCTCGTCGCCGAGACGAAGGGCCACGCCGAGTTGGAGGCGGTCGACGCGGTCCGGTCGGACACGGCTGCCGGCACCGCGATCGGACCGCTGTCGGGCCGGGAGATCTTCATGCTGACGAGCTTTCGTGAGCGGGCCCTGTCGAGTTGCTCCCAGGCCGGACTGGTCAACAATCTCAACGACGGCCTGGCCTGGGGCCTGTTCCCCGTCTACTTCGCTCAAGCCGGGTTGTCGATCGGTCGGATCGGCGTGCTGGCCGCCTCCTACCCTGCTGTTTGGGGCGTCGGTCAGTTGTTCGCCGGCGGGTTGTCGGATCGGATCGGTCGTAAACCGCTCATCGCCGCCGGGATGCTTATTCAGGCGTTGGCGATCTCGGCGATGGCCGCCTTCGAGGGATTCGGGCCCTGGCTGGCCGGAGCTGTCGTTCTCGGCGCCGGAACGGCGATGGTCTATCCGACGTTGCTCGCCGCGATCGGCGACGTCGCCCACCCGAGTTGGCGGGCCCGATCGGTGGGCGTCTACCGCCTGTGGCGCGACGCGGGCTTCGCCGTCGGGGCCATCGTGGCCGGTCTGATCGCCGATGCGACGTCGATACGGAGCGCCATTCTCGTCGTCGCCGCCGTGACATTCGTGTCGGGTGTCGTCGTCATCGTCCGGATGTACGAAACCCATTCACCCGATGTGGCCGTCGCTCCTGCCCGGACCCACGACTTGTAAAAGAACGAGCTCCGGGCACGCCTGGCGCACCAATTCTCGTGAGGGGTACGGTGCTGGCCATGGACTTCTTCACCGATGTGCCCGCTCGGGTGGCCTATGCCGGGACCGAACCCGAGCCGGGTGGCCTGCGTTATCACGTCTACGATCCCGACCGAACCGTGGCCGGCCGGCGCATGGAGGATCACCTGCGCATCGCCGTGTGCTACTGGCACAGCTTCAACTGGCCGGGCTCCGACATCTTCGGTCACGGCACCTTCGATCGCCCCTGGCTCAGCGGCATCGGCGACCCGATGGAATCCGCCCGCGCCAAACAGGACGCGGCGTTCGAGTTCATCTCGAAACTGGGTGTGCCCTACTTCTGTTTCCACGACGTCGACATGGCGCCGGAAGGCGGAACGCTGCGCGAATCGAAGTCGAACCTCGACGAGATGGTGGATCGGGCGGCGGAGAAGATGTCGGTCACCGGCATCAAGCTGCTGTGGGGAACGGCCAACCTGTTCTCCCATCCCCGCTACGCCGCCGGTGCCGCCACCAACCCCAACCCGGACGTGTTCGCCCACGCCGCGGCCCAGGTTCGACACGCCCTGGAGGCCACCCACAAACTCGGCGGGGCCAACTACGTGCTCTGGGGCGGACGGGAGGGCTACGAGACCCTGCTCAACACCAGGATGAAACAGGAGGCCGACCAGCTGGCCCGCTTCCTCGAGATGGTGGCCAACCACAAACGCGACATCGGGTTCACCGGCACCCTGCTGATCGAGCCGAAGCCGCAGGAGCCGACCAAACACCAGTACGACTACGACTGCGCCGCGGTCCACGGCTTCCTGGACCGCTACGGCCTGCTCGGCGACTATTTCGTCAACATCGAGGTCAACCACGCCACCCTGGCCGGTCATTCGTTCCACCACGAAGTGGCCTACGCCGTCGAAAACGGCATCTTCGGATCGGTCGACGCGAACCGCGGCGATTATCAGAACGGCTGGGACACCGACCAGTTCCCGAACTCGGTCGACGAACTGTCGCTTGCCGTCTATGAGATCCTGCGCTCCGGTGGCTTCACCACCGGCGGGTTCAACTTCGACACCAAACTGCGCCGCCAGAGCATGGACCGCAGCGACCTGTTCCACGGCCACATCGGCGGGATCGACACCCTGGCCCAGGCGCTGCTGGTGGCCGAGGCCCTGCTGGACGACGGCACGCTCGAATCGGTGCGCGATGAGCGCTACGCCGGCTGGAAGGGCGACCTCGGCCGCCAGATCCTGGAGGGTCGAGCCTCACTGGCCGCCGTGGCCGACGCCGCCGTGGCATCCGATCTCGATCCACAGCCGGTGTCGGGCCGTCAGGAGTGGCTGGAGAACAAGGTCAACCACGTCATCTGGTCCACCACCTGAAAACCCGGAACCGAAACTTGCAGCCAGAACGCCACTGGGCGTCACCTCCGCCGCAAATTTCACAGCAGGGGTCAGTAATCGTTGCGGGTGGGGTTCTGACGCAGCTTCTTGGTGCGGCCGCGCTGACGTTTGGCATCGATACGGCGTTGTTTGGCCCGCCGTGACGGCTTGGTCGGCGTACGCCGCTTGGGTGGAGCCTTCAGGGCGTCCCTGCACAGGTCACCGAGCCGGTCCATGGCGATCGTGCGGTTCCGATACTGCGACCGGGTGTCATCGGCCACCACGCGGACCGTCTCGCCGAAGCGTCGCGTGAGCCGGTTGCGCTGTCGCTCGGTCAGCGACGGCGAGCCGGCGATATCCCACAGCAGCTCGACCCGGGTGTTGGCCCGGTTGGCGTGCTGGCCGCCGGGTCCGCCAGAGGAGGTGAACCGCCATTCGAGCTCGTCGTCGGCGATCACGAGGTTCTTGTCGACGTAGACCGGCACCCGTCCATGGTGCCATCACCAAACGGGCAAAGCGACGCCGGACGAGTCCCCGACCTCTCGTCGATGGCGCATCGTCATGACACCCAATCGACCAAACGTTGATGATCGGGGCGCCGGCCCCGAATTCGGCTCGGCAACGGGCGATGAGCGTTAGCATCGAACCCATGATCAAAGATCAGCTGCTCGACGCGGTCGCCGGCGCGCTCAAGGCCCTCGGAATCGAGCCGGTTCCCGATGGCGTCGTCGTGGAGCGCCCCGCCCGTCGTGAGCACGGCGACTGGTCGACCAACGCCGCCCTGGTCTCGGCCAAAGCCGCCGGGCGGAACCCCCGTGAGCTCGGTCAGGCGCTGGCCGACCATCTCACCGAGAATCGGCCGCCACATGTCGAGGCGTTGGATATCGCC
>JAOUGG010000960.1 GCA_029857855.1 Acidimicrobiia bacterium
GGCCGAATCGCTCCCTACCGACCAGTCGGTAGGGAGCGATTTTGGTCACAGATGAGCGAGCCCTCGGGCGCGCTCGGCGACGCCGTCGGGTCGGCCCCGCCCGCTACCACGGCAGTTTGCGCAGATCGACGTTTCCGCCGGTCAGGACAGCCACCACCCGTTGGCCGGCGAAGCGGGCTCGATGGGCAAGGACGGCGGCGACACCGACAGCGCCCGACGGCTCGACGACGAGTTTGATCCGGGTCCAGATCAGCTCCATCGCCTCGATGATCCCCGGGTCGTCGACCAGCAGGATATCGTCAACCAGCCGGGTGATGATGGCGAAATTCCGCTCCCCCAGCGACGTGAGCAGACCGTCGGCGATGGTGTCGGGCGCCGTCTGGGGCACGAGGGTCCCGCTGTGGAAGCTACGGTGGGCGTCGTCGGCGCCCACCGGTTCGGCACCGATCACGGCACAGTCCGG
This sequence comes from Acidimicrobiia bacterium, assembly GCA_029857855.1. Taxonomy (GTDB): domain Bacteria; phylum Actinomycetota; class Acidimicrobiia; order Acidimicrobiales; family SZUA-35; genus JAHELU01. The sequence continues at coordinate 464 of JAOUGG010000960.1, forward strand.
ATAGCGGCTTTTCACCGCCACCGCGATGCCCGCCAGCAGACCCCCACCGCCAACGGGAACGACGACCGCCCCCGGTGGGCCTTGGCCGATACCATCGAGCTGGTCGAGAATCTCGACGCCGGTCGTGCCCTGGCCGGCGATCACGAGCGGATCGTCGTAGGGATGGACGAGCACGGCACCGGTACGGGCCTGGATGTCGGCCACCGCGTCCTCCCGGGCCTGCAACGTCGGTTCACACAGGGTGATGTCGGCCCCGTAGCCGGCCACCGCCGCCTTCTTCACCTCCGGTGCGTTCGACGGCATGACCACGTGGGCGGTCGTGCCCCGGTTGCGGGCTGCCAACGCCACCGCGGCGGCGTGGTTGCCCGACGAATGGGTGACGACCCCTGCGGCCGCCTCGGCCTCACTGAGGGCGAACACGGCGTTGTGGGCACCTCGGGCCTTGAACGCTCCGACCTTCTGCAGGTTCTCGGCCTTCATCCACAGGTCACAGCCGGCGAGCTCGCTCAGGGCCGCCGAGGTGACCAGCGGGGTTCGGTGGACGTAGGGTGCGATCCGGGCCGCAGCGGCTTCGATGTCGGCGGCGTCGATGGGGAGGTCCGGGTTCACGGATCCCACGGTAGTCGGATCAGGATCGGGCCACGGCGACCGGAATCCAGCGCAGGATCTCGCTGCGTTCGGTGGCCGGCCCGGTGGTACCCGCGGCCGGGCGGTTGGCGTAGCCAATCGTCTCGTAGGCCCGCAGTGAGAGTCCGGCGGGTCCGGCGTGCTCGGCCACCAGACGGTGCTCGAACGACAGCAGGTCGCCCTCGAAGGCCGGCCCGACGTGGCTGCAAGCGTGCCAGGCCACGATGGTGGCCAGCCGGGGCTCGATCCTGGTCAGGGAGGCCTGAGCGAGTGCCTGCACGTGACCGCCGTAGACCAGGCGGGTGTCGTAGGCGGTGGCGTCGACGTCGCGATGCACGATGGCCCGGTTGTGGGTGAGGCGGACCAGGCCGGTGGCCTGGTCGACGATGTCGCGGGTGACGTCGACCCGGAGCTCGTCGTCGCTCCAGGCCGTCGGGGCTTCGAACGGCTCGGCGTTCCACGACGGGACGAGACCGGCGTAGTCACCGATGTCGACGGCATCAGGGGCCTTTCCCGTGTCGCCGTCGTGGCCGGGCATCGAATCCCCGCGGACCGGCAGCAGCGCGCATCGCTGGTAGTCCATGACGATCTCGTCGTCGGCAGTCGTCTGCATACCGAGCAGCACCTTGCCCCGATTGGGACGATCGGGGCGGGCGGTGGCGTCGGCCATGGCCAGAATCCGCACCCGGGTGTGGAGCGTCTCGCCGATGTGCACCGGCCGGGCGACCCGCATGTTGCGGTAGAACAGATTGGCGATGGCCCGCCGGGTGGCCACTGTCGACTGGCCGACCGACAGGTTGGCCACCAGACCTGGCGATGCCAGTGGCTGGTCGGATCCGGTGACGGCTCGGGCCAGCCGGTGATCGAGACACACCGGGAGAACCTCCCCGACGATCGACTGGTACCAGGCGGCGAGGCCGAGGTCGAGTGTCACTGCCGGCTGGGGTTCCAGCTCCATGCCCGGCTCGAGG
>JAOUGG010000961.1 GCA_029857855.1 Acidimicrobiia bacterium
ATCGCCTCGAGCGCGGCGGCCTCGTCGAGGTGGACCGTGATCGCCTCGTCGAGGCGGGTGAGCTCGAAGATCTCCCGGTAGTGATCGTCGAGCCCGAACGCAACGAGCTGCTGGTCCCGACGTTGCGCTCGGACGAGCAGGGTGACCAGTAACCCGATTCCGGAGCTGTTCATGTAGTCCATACCCTCGAAGTTGAGGAGCATGGTCGAGGCGCCGGCCGCGGTCGCGGTCGTATAGGCATCCATGAGGCGACTCTCGGAACCGGAGTTGACGTCGCCGACGATGTCGAAGACTGCAACTCGATCGAACGGTTGCCGTACTTCGACGGTAAACGTGTCTTCAGGCATTGGCGCAGCCTCCCGGCTCGTGGATGGGCAGGTCGCCGGCGGTTCCGGCGACCTCGATGTTCATGAAGTCCGACAATCGGGTGATTTCGAAAAGCTCCTGCTGGTGGTCGTCGAGGCCGCGTCCGGTGACGGTGATGCGCGCCGCCCGCGCCCGTCCGAGGAGGCCGACGATCAGTGCCATTCCCGTGCTGTTCACATACGTTGTGGCGGAGAAGTCGAGGGTGAGCTCCGATCGTGCCGCACCCAGCGCCCGGGCGGCGGCGGCCTCGAAGGCATCGCCGGCGAGCCCGTTCAGTTCGCCGGTCAGCGACATCACGGTCCGGGAGGGATCGTTGCGAACCTCCACGCTGAACCGGGCCTGCTCGATCGTCATCGCTTGACCTCGAGGCGTACCAGCCGGCGGCTCCCGACGGTGTCGACGACCAGGTTGTCGACCATGTTGTTGATCAGGAACAAGCCCCAGCCTCGGGGCGATTGAATCCCGGCCAGCTTGGCGCCGAGATCAGGGACATCGGCCTTGGTCAGCGCGCCGTCACCCCCCTGGTCGTAGACCTCGACGGAAACGACCTCGGCCGATGCCAGGACACGAATGTCGACCGAAACATCGGGATCGAAGCCGTTGCCGTGCTCCATGGCGTTCATGACGGCCTCGGCCACCGCTGTCTTCAGACGTTCCACGGTCGAGTCGGGGAGGTGGAGCGGTTCGACCGCGGCGGCGACACGGAGGCGGGCGGCTCGCTCGTTCCCGGATGCGCTGGCGACGGAGAAGTCCTCGAGCACGGTCGGTCTGGGATCGGCCGGTGCCGGGTCGAGCGCCACCCGTTCCAGGGTCACCAAGGTGACGTCGTCCTCCAACGAGACCGGATCGGCGGCGAAGCCGGCGAGATCGGCGAGCAGCCCGTCGATGAGCATGTCACCCTGGTGATGCCGACCGACCAGATCCCGAACCCGGGGGAACCCGAAGAGCCGACCACTGTGGTCGCGGGCCTCGGCGAGACCGTCGCTGTGGAACAGCATGCAGGTGCCGGCCGTGATCGAGATTTGGTGCTGGTCGTACTGCGAGCCGGCTATGAGGCCGAGCGGCATCCCCGTCGCCCGGACGTCACAGACCCCGTGTCCGTTGTTGACGTAGGGAAGGTTGTGCCCGGCGTTGGCGATTGTCAGCAGGCCGGTTGCCGGTTCGAACGCCGCGAACTGGCAGGTCACGAACATGTTCGGCGGTATGTCCTGGACGAGTCGTTCGTTGACCCGGCTCAACACCTCGGCCGGCTCGTTCACCTGGTGGGCGATTTCCCTCAGTAAACCCCGGGTGGTCGCCATCACCAGCGCGGCCGGTACGCCCTTGTCCGTCACGTCGCCGATCACGATCGCGACGCGGCCGTCGGCCAGATCGAGGAAATCGTAGAAGTCACCGCCGACCTCACGAGCGGGACGGTAGTAGGCACCGATCCGCCAACCGGGAACGTCGGGGACGCCGGCGGGCAGGAACTGCTGCTGGATGAGGCGGGCGACCCGGAGCTCCTGGGTGATACGTTCCCGCTCGCGTACCTGGGCCTCCTGGCCTCGGAGCAGCTGGGCCAGCCGCAGTGCCGGCGCCGCCTGGTCGGTCAAACGGGACAGAAGACGTCGGTCGTCGCGATCGTAGGCGTGACCGTCGCGGCGTGGTCCGACCGAAAGGACTCCCACCACCTCCCCGTGGGCCATGATCG
>JAOUGG010000157.1 GCA_029857855.1 Acidimicrobiia bacterium
TCATCTAGGGTGAGGCCGGTGGTCGACAGCCCGGCCTCGAAGTGGGACAACCGCACGGCGATCTCGCGGACCGAGGCGATCGTCTCGGTCACCATCGGTGTCTCGCCCGGGTTGTCGTCGGTCCCCGATGCGGTGACGGGATCGGCCACCGAGGGGTGACTCAGCGGGATGCCGGAGCGCCACACCGGGATCTCCTCGCCCTGGTGGAGTTGGCGGAGATCGAACTCCAGCTGGTCGAGTTGGTAGCGGAGCGACCGCGGGTTGAGTTCGTCGCTCAACAGCAGATCGAGCACGCTCGGCACCGACGCGTGCGACCGGTAGCGGCGCCGGTAGGTGATGATGCTCTCGGCGGTGGTCAGCACCGACTCGATCACGAGGCTCTCGGCGGCGGCGGTGCGTTCCCTGGTCAGCGTGGCCGCCAACAATCCGCTCAGGTGGATGGCCCGCTCGATCCGCCGGCCGGCGTCGATGAAGTGCCAGACCTCGTCGCGGATCAATGACTCCGACACCAGCCCGGCCAGCGACAGCAGACCCTGGATGATGTCGGTGAGCAGCTCGTCGACGGTCTCGTCGGGGACGGCGGCGCCGGGGTCGAGGTCGCGGACGCGCTGGTCGAGGTCGGCCATGACCAGCTTGGTGTCGACCGACAGCTGGTCGCGGAGTTCGTCGATGTCGTCGATGAGCCGGTGCAGCGAATGGGCGAGGGAACCGGGGTCGTTGTCGTCGGCCACGATGTTGGCCAGGCGGGCCGACAGTTCGGGCGACGCCAGGTCGATGGAACCGGCCTCGGTCTCGTCGGGTCGGGGGAACGTGCCGGTGATGCGGCTGAGCCCGGCCAGAAGCGCGCCGACGGCCACCGGCCCCGGGCCGGTCCGGTTGGCGATGAACTCGCGTCGACGGTCCCGGATCACCCGGAGCAGGCGGGCCGTCGATTCGGCCCGCTCGGCGTAGCGGCCCAGCCAGAACAGGTCCTCGGCCGCCCGGGCGGACGGGGCGCCGCGGCGTGCAGCCACCGGCCGCTGATCGGTCGCCAACCAGAAGCCCCGCTCCAGCTCCCGGGATCCGCCACACACCCAGATGTCCTTGCTCAGCGCACCGGTCAGGTTCGAGATCGGCTCGCCGTCGAGATCCGACGGTGCCGACCGGGCCAAACCGCCGGGCATCACGAAGTAGCCGTCGTCGTCGGCCACGGCGAAGGTGCGCAGCACGGTGGCCCGGGATCGAAGGCCGTCGGGGGTCAGGCAGGGGGCGGTGCCCGGCTCCAGGCGCTCCTGGCCGACGAACCGGTCCGGATCGGCCTCGATTCGGGCTCGCAGCTCGGCTCGCCCCACGGCCGTCAGCTCCCTGGTCTCGATCGACGACTCCATACCGGCCCGGCTGACCGGCCGCACAACGAGATCGTCGAGGTTGGCCAGCACGTGAGATCGGCCGGCCGGGTCGCCGCACCACCAGGCGTCAGCCGCCGGGAGAATCAGATCCTCGCCGAGGAGGGTTCGGGACAGTTCCGGAAGCAGCGCGGTGATGCCCGCGTTCTCGAGGATCGGGGTGCCCAGTCCGTTGACGACGGTGACCTGCCCGGCCCGCACCGCTTCGACCAGCCCTGGCACACCGAGCGTCGAGGTCGGGTCGAGTTCGAGCGGATCACAGTAGGCGGCGTCGAGCCGCCGGAGGATGACGTGCACCGGCGTGGGGCCGTGCACGGTCTGGAGGTGGACGCCGTCGTCGTGTACTTCGAGGTCGGAGCCGCGGACCAGCGCAGTGCCGAGCTGGGCGGCCAGTGCGGTGTGCTCGAACGCCGTCTCCGATCGGGTGCCCGATGACAGGACCACGGTGACCGGGTCCTCCACCCCGGCCGGCGCCGCCGCCCGCAACGCCTTGCGGTAGAGGCGGAGGAAGGGCGCCAGCCGCTGGACGTCGGCCCCCTCGACCTCGGTCGGCATCACCCGCGACAGGATCCGGCGATCCTCCAGCGCGTAGGCCGCCCCGGAGGGGACCTGGGTCCGGTGGCCGAAGACCTGCCACGACCCGTCGCCGGCTCGGACGAAGTCGACGCCGGCCATCACCAGTTGCTTCGACCCCTGGTTGACCACGCCGTGCAGCGAACGAAGGAACTGCGGGTCACTCAGCACGAGCTGCGGTGGGATGGCGCCGGATCGCAGCAGCTCCTGCGGTCCGTAGAGGTCGGTCAGGATGAGGTTGAGCAGCTCGGCCCGTTGCACCACGCCGCGGCGAACGGGGTCCCACTCATCGTCGGGTACGACGATGGGGACCGGGTCGAGCGGCCACGGGATGTGACGGTAGTCGGTTCCCTCGACCGGCTCATCGGCGCTGTCGGCCGCAGCCGCCAGATCGTCCCGGCTGATCGGGACGTTGTAGGTGACACCGTCCAGGGCCAGCTGCCGTTTCGTCCTCGCCGCCCGATCGAGCAGCCGTCCGACGCCGAGGTTTCCGAACGACTCGACGAGCGGCCGCCAGTGGGGCCGGACCGTGCCGTCGGAGGCGAGCAGCTCGTCGTAGCGACTCGCCTGCCCCGTGTAGCCGTCGAGCGGATCGAGCGAGAACGCCGCGGTCATCGGTCTACCTTCGGAGCCCATACGGATGACTCAAGCGTGCGACGTTTCGCCGCAAGGCGAAACTCGGTAAGCACCTGCCTCGCGGGTGCGACGGCCTCCGGCACGGCGGCAGTCATCGGTTCCGGGTCTCCGCCGCCGGGAACCGGCGAAGGTCGAGGCTGTAGCGCTGGAGCTGGTCGACCCGGGCCTGCGCCGATTCGAGAGCCTCCATGTCGATCGGTCCGGTGCTGTGACCGTGCGGGAAGAACCGTCCGGTGCGCCGCGACTCGGCCTCGACTGCGTTGACCGGGAACGTGTCGTACGACCGGCCGCCGGGGTGGGTCACATGATAGGAGCACCCACCGAGGGACCGCCCGGACCAGCGGTCGATCACGTCGAACACCAGCGGATTGTGCACCTCGATCGTGGGATGGAGCGCCGACCACGGCGCCCACGCCTTGTAGCGGACACCGCCGACCAGTACCCGGTCCTGATCGGTCGGTCGCAGCGGCACCGGCACACCGTTGCAGGTGACGATGTGGCGTTGCGGGTCGCTGCCCTCGACCAGCACCTGCACCCGCTCGAGCGACGAATCAACGTAGCGGGCGGTCCCGGTTCCCGTGGTCTCCTCACCCAGCACGTTCCACACTTCGACGGCGTTGCGCAGCTCGATGCGGACACCGCCCCGGCTGACCTCCCCGATCCGGGGAAAACGGAACTCGAAGAACGGGTCGAGCCAGGCCCGGTCGAAGGCGATGTCATGGCGGTTGAGGTCGTCGACCACCTGATCGATATCGGTACGAACGTACCAGGGCAAAAGAAACCGGTCGTGGAGTTCGACGCCCCACCGGGCGAGCCGATGCCGGTAGGGCGACTCCCAGAATCGAACCACCAGCGACCGGATCAGCAGCGCCTGCACCAACGCCATCCGGGCGTGCGGCGGCATCTCGAAGGCTCGCATCTCGAGGAGGCCGAGTCGGCCACGATCGGAGTCGGGGCTGAACAGTTTGTCGATGCAGAACTCGGACCGGTGGGTGTTGCCGGTCAGGTCGACGAGGAGGTGACGCAACAGCCGGTCGGGAACCCAGGGCAAGGTTTCGGTGCCCTTTTCGGCCGCCAACCGGTCGAGCTGCTCGAAGGCGATCTCCAGATCGTCGATCGTTCCGACCCGACCTTCGTCGACCCGGGGCGACTGGCTGGTCGGACCGATGAACCGACCCGAGAACAGGTACGACAGCGACGGATGGTGCTGCCAGTAGGTGACCATCGAACGCAACAGATCGGGCCGGCGCAGAAGCGGGCTGTCGGCCGGGGCGGCCGCACCGAGGGTGATGTGGTTGCCGCCTCCGGTGCCGGTGTGGCTGCCGTCGACGTCGAATTTCTCGGTGCCGAGGCGGGTCTGCCGGGCGGTCTCGTAGAGGTCGATGGTGGAGTCGGCCAGCTCGGACCACGACGCCGAGGGGGCGACGTTCACCTCGATCACACCCGGGTCCGGGGTGACGACGATGGTGCGGAGCCGATCGTCGCCCGGCGGTGGATAGCCCTCGACGAGGATGGGCTGATCACATTCGATCGCGGCGGTCTCCAGCACCGAGATCAACTCGACGGCGTGTTCGGCGTCGGGGATCGGTGGGACGAAGACCCGTACCGAACCGGCCTTCTGCTCGACGACGATGGCCGTCGGTGGGGTCTCGTGCCGCTCGACGACCTTGGCCGGCGCACTCCACTGACCGGGGTTCGGCAGCTCGCCCCGGGGCTCGAACCTCGAGCGGTCGAAGGTGGGAGGCAACTCGGACCAGGTGAGCGACTCGAGCGGCAGTCGGAGCCCGGCCGGCGAGTCGCCAGGCATGAGATAGAGGTGACGTCGGCGCAACCGCCAGCGGGTGGTCTGCCAACCGTGGCCGACCTCGGTCGGATGGACGGGCAACACAAACGCAACCGGCTGGGCCCGCGCCGAATCAACCCGATCCATCACCCGATGGCCTTCGACATGGTTGGCGGACCCTGCTCCAGGGTCCAGGTCCGCTGTCGGCGGATCCCCGGCCGGCCGCCGTACTTCGGCCAGCAACCCATTCATCGGATCCTCGAACGCAGGAAGCAGAAACGTGTCGACGTCGATGCCGAACAGCTCACAAACCTTCTCCGCGAAACGGCGAGCATCACGAACGGTCGAGGATACAGAATCCGGTCCCGAGGGCTCCTCAGTCGCGAAACCCGATGATCCGCCCGGAGCTCCAACACGGAGCTCCGGGCGGTCGGGTTCCGCTCCCTCGTCGGGCGTGTTGGGCGCGTCGGTCAAGTCAGCGAACCCCAGGAGAAGATCCGGGCGAGTCCACAACGGCTTTCCGTCGTTCCGCCACACCACACCGATCTGCCACCGGGGGAGGGGTTCGCCGGGGTACCACTTGCCCTGCCCGTACTGGCGAAGGGCGCCGCGGCCCACCCCACTGTCGGCGGCGACGGTGAGCCGCCGGGCCAGGTCATCGGCCAGGGTTCTCTTGGCCGGGCTGTCGGCGGTGGTGCTCCACTCGTCGCCCTCCCGGTCGTCGATCGACACGAAGGTCGGTTCTCCGCCCATCGTGAGCCGGACGTCGCCGTCGTCGAGTCGTTTATCGACGTCGTGGCCGAGCCGGTCGATGGCCTCCCACTGGGCATCGGTGTAGGGCAGGGTGACCCTGGGGTCCTCACGAATCCTGGTGACCGTGTTGGAGAAGCCGAACTCGGTGTCGACGACGCCGGTGGAGCCGGAGATGGGTGCGGTGTTGGTCGGCGTCGGGGCGCTGGCCAGGGGGATGTGGCCCTCGCCGGCCAGGAGGCCCGAGGTGGGGTCGAGGCCGATCCAGCCTGCGCCCGGGATGTAGACCTCGGCCCAGGCGTGCAGGTCGGTGAAGTCCGCGACCGGGCCGTCGGGTCCGTCGAGCGACTCCTGATCGGCTCGGAGCTGCACGAGGTAGCCGGAGGTGAACCGGGCGGCGAGCCCGAGGCGGCGCATCGCCTCGACCAGCACCCAACTCGAGTCCCGGCACGAGCCGATGGCCCGGGCCAGGGTCACGTCGGGCGCCAGCACACCGGGCTCCATCCGAACCGAGTATTCGATGTCCTGGTAGAGGCGCTGGTTGGCGGCGACGAGGAAGTCGACGATCGGGGTGCCGGGGCCGGGCAGGCCGACCTCGTTGATCCAGCGATCGAGCATGGTCTGGGATTCGGTAGCGGTGCGGAGATAGGGCTCGAGGTCGCTCCGAACGGCCGGGTCGTAGGTGAACGGGTAGGTCCGGGCCGACTCCTCCACGAAGAAGTCGAACGGGTTGATGGTGGTCATATCGGCGACCAGGTCGACGGTGATCGACAGCTCGGTCGCAGGCTCGGGAAACACCAGGCGGGCCATGAAGTTGCCGAACGGGTCCTGCTGCCAGTTGATGAAGTGGTCGTGGGGTTTGACCTTGAGGCTGTAGGCCAGGATCGGCGTGCGGCAGTGCGGCGCCGGGCGGAGCCGGACGACATGGGGGTGCACGGTGGTGGGACGGGCGAAGCGGTAGGACGTTCGGTGCTCGATCCCGACGTGGATGGTCATAACACAGGATGACCGACGCGCCCTGCTTGTCCAAAACCGGGCCGCCGGGTTTCACGTCACGTTCACACGCACCCGGCGAACCTCAGCCGTTGATCCGGGCCAGGAGCGCAGCCGTGTCCAGTCGGGCGACCGAACCGGCGATGTGGCCCCGCTCACCGGCCACGCGGGTGGCCATGTATCCCTC